>JBLHPD010000006.1:0-53037 GCA_047624165.1 Clostridium sp.
GTTTCTTTTATGAATTTTAAAATACTGTTTTACTTACCAAATAAGTTAAGTAATAATCCTGCAGCTACTGCTGAACCGATTACTCCTGCCACATTTGGTCCCATAGCATGCATTAATAAGAAATTAGAAGGATTGGCTCTTTGCCCTTCCTTTTGAACAACTCTTGCTGCCATTGGAACTGCAGAAACTCCAGCTGCTCCGATCATTGGATTTATTTTTCCATTAGTTAATTTACACATTAACTTACCAAACAATACTCCACTTGCTGTTCCAATAGCAAATGCCATAAGTCCAAGTAGCAATATTTTCATAGTTCCTATACTTAAAAATACGTCTGCACTAGCTTTCGCTCCTACCGTGAGTCCTAAGAAAATGGTTAGTATGTACAAAAGAGAATTGCTTGCTGTAACAACTAGATTGGGTACTACTCCTGACTCTTTTATTAAGTTTCCAAACATCAACATACAAATTAACGGAGCTGATGAAGGTAACAATAATACGACTAATATAGTAACAATTATTGGAAATACTACCTTCTCAGTCTTTGATACTGGTCGCAGTTGTTCCATTTTGATTTCACGCTCAGCTTTTGTAGTTAAAAGTCTTATTATTGGTGGTTGAATAACTGGAACTAATGCCATGTATGAATAAGCTACTACAGCTATAGAACCTAAAAGGTGAGGTGCTAATTTTTGTGTTAAAAAGATAGCTGTTGGTCCATCTGCTCCACCTATAATTGCTATAGAAGCTGCTTCCGGTCCTAAAAATCCTAATAATATAGCTCCTATAAACGCAAAGAATATCCCTATTTGAGCTGCTGCTCCCAGAAGTAAACTTTTAGGATTTGCAATAAGTGGACCAAAGTCCGTACCTGCACCAACACATAAAAATATTAATGGTGGATATATTCCATATTCTACGCCTAGATACAAATAATGAAGAAGTCCGTTATCCGCCATAAGGTTTGCCAAAGGCAAATTTACAATGAGCATACCAAAAGCTATTGGTATTAATAAGTAAGGTTCATATTTTTTTTCAATAGCTAAATATATAAATACACAAGCTATTCCCATCATTATTACATTCTTATAATTTAACGCTAAAAATCCAGAACCCTGTATAATGCTTTGAAGCATATGAGTCATTTAAACCTGCCTCCTTTCTACTGCAACGAAATTAATTTATCTCCTAAAACTACTGTATCTCCCTTTGATACATTTACAGCAGTTACTTTTCCATCTCTTGGTGCTACTATTTCATTTTCGAGTTTCATAGCTTCTATAATTACTAATGTTTGTCCGCTTTTAACTATATCTCCAACTTTTACTTTAATATCAAAAACTCCACCTGGAATAGGTGCTGTTATATCTTCGCTACCTACCGGTGTAACTTCCGCTACCTTAGGTGCATTATTTACTGGAGCTTTTTGCTGTTTTGCTGGTGCCTCTGCTCCTATTTCTAATTTTTCTACTTCTACTTCGTAAACTTTGCCATTTAAACTTATTTTATATTTTTCCAAAATACCTTTCCCCCTTATCTATAACTAGTATATATTCTAATTTATCCTTTTTATACTTCTTATATGAATTCTAGAATTTCTATTACCCGAACTAGCCGCTATAGTTGCTGCTATACAAGCCACTATATCATCATCTTCTTCTAAGCTTGTTATTTCGATTTCATTTCTGCTTATTATTTCTTCTTGAATGCTATTTACTTCTTCTTCTAAAATTTCGACCTTCTTCACTTTAAAAATATGTTTAAATGATCCTAATATCAGTGAAAGAAGAAATAAAAGAGAAAAAACTAAAATTATAGATCCAAATGAAACATTAAGAGCCTCAGATATTGAAACTTCATTTCCTAACATTTTCACACCCCTTTACTAGCGTATTATTTAAAATGTTGCATCAATATAATAATAATCCATATTTTTTTCTTCTAAAAATTTTATAGCTACCTGTGGGAAAATTGCATAGCTTAATACGTCCTCCTCACTCTTTGCCAAATCTCCAATTTCTTTTTTTGCTTTTTCAAAGCCTGGCTCTAATAAATCCGCTGGTCTTACTGTTACTCGTTCTTCATTTCCTATAATTTTTTTTATTATATCTTCACTTATAGGCGCAGGTGATTTACCATAAAGTCCTTTTACATACTCTTTTATTTCTTTTGGTATTACTTTATATCTTTCTCCTACTAGAACATTGAATACTGCTTGTGTACCAACCATTTGACTAAGTGGCGTAACTAGTGGCGGATATCCTAAGTCTTCACGTACTTTTGGAATCTCTTTTAGTACATCTTCATATTTATCTGCTGCATTTTGTGACTTTAATTGAGATAAAAGATTTGATAACATCCCACCTGGCACTTGATATAATAATGCCTTTGGTTCTGTTTCCATCACCTTTGGATTTAATATTCCATTGTCTAAGTATTTTTGTCTTATTGGTTTAAAATATGCGGCTACTTCCTCTAACACATTTAAATCTAATCCTGGATTTCTTTTAGAGTCTTTGAAAACTACAGCCAAAGATTCTGTGCATGGTTGAGAAGTACCTTCTGAAAAAGGCGAAATTGCCGTATCAATAATATCCACTCCTGCCTCTACAGCCTTCATGTATGTCATAGATGCAATACCACTAGTACAGTGACTGTGAAGTTCTATAGGTATTTTTATTTCTTTTTTCACTCTACTAATTAATTCATAAGCTACATCTGGGGTTAATATACCTGCCATGTCTTTTATGCATATTGAGTCTGCCCCTTTAGTTTCCATCTCTTGCATTAGATTAATATAATATTCTATAGTATGTACTTTACTTGTCGTGTAGGAAATAGCGCACTGGCAGTGTGCTCCAGCTTTTTTAATAGCATTAATTGATGTTTCTAAATTTCTTACATCATTTAAAGCATCAAATACACGAATAATATCTATGCCATTTTCTACTGATTTTTCTATAAATTTTTCTACTATATCATCAGGATAGTGCTTATACCCTAAGATATTTTGACCTCTTAAAAGCATCTGAAGTTTTGTATTCTTTACTCTTTTTCTAATTTCGCGAAGTCTTTCCCACGGGTCTTCATTTAAAAATCTTAAACAAGAATCAAAAGTAGCCCCCCCCCAAACTTCCATAGAATAGTAACCTACCTTGTCCATTTTCTCCAAAATAGGAAGAATTTCTGCTGTGGTAAGTCTTGTTGCTATTAAGGATTGATGTCCATCCCTTAATGCTGTTTCAGTGACTTTAAGTTTTTCCATTATTTCACCTCTTTTTAACAATTAGCTAACTCATTTTAAATAATGGTCTAGCTAAATGTTAAATACTATGTTACTGTGCAGTGATTATTTTATCAGAATAAAATGTATCTCTTTTATAATTTAAAATTAATAATAGTTTGTTTCCCAATTATTGTATAGAAATAAATTAAATAAAAGATAGTCTTATTTTAACATATTACTTTTATAGTTTACATACATTTAATAAGGTAATTTATCATATTAGCATTATTTAAATTCTTATTTTAAATAAATTCCTAACTTTAAAATGTTGCCATTATATTGAACTGATTTTCTTAATATATTATAAAACAAATGTAAAAATAGAGGATATTTAAATGTTATACTGAATTTACATAATGAGATTCATAAATTAGTAATTTCAATATAATTTAGAAAGGAGCTATTATTATGAGACAATTTTATATCCGTCTAGTTCGATTGATCTGGGGACTTTTCCTATATGCACTTGGAATAGTAGTTACAATGAATGCCCATATAGGATATGCTCCTTGGGAAGTTTTCCATGTTGGACTTGCAAAAACAACTGGAATAAGCATCGGAACCGCTTCAATTGTAGTTGGATTAATAATTGGAATAGTAGGGGTATTACTTGGAGAAAAACTCGGGCTTGGTACACTTTTAAATATGGTACTTATTGGTGTTTTTTTAGACATTATTATCAGCTTTCATATAATACCGGTGACCAGCAATCTCGCGATTGGTATCATAATGTTAATTATAGGCTTGTTTATAATTGCTTTAGGCTCATACTATTATATTGGATCAGCATTTGGAGCAGGTCCAAGAGATAGTCTGATGGTTGCACTTACTCGAAAAACGGGATTTCCAATAGGTGTGTGCCGTGGAACAATTGAACTTTTAGCAGTTATTGTAGGATGGATACTTGGTGGTATGGTTGGTATAGGAACAGTTATAGCTACATTTGCAATAGGATTTTGTGTTCAAACGACCTTTAAACTACTTAAGTTTGATGCAACAAAAGTTAAACACGAAACATTGGACTTTACTTATAAAACACTTTTTAGAAATAAAAAAGAGCCGTTTGCAAAAGAAGATGTTCCTAAAAATAATTAAAGTGGTTGCCTATCTACTAAAGAGGCAACCCTTTAACAAAGGGGCAACCACTTTAATACCTTTTGTATTTGGGTATCCCAATACCCCCATTCATGATTCCCATGTTGATCCTCGTATGTTAAATCTAAAGGCAACTTTTTACAGAAGTCTCTAAATTTTATATTTCCTTCATACAAGGTATCATCCATTCCACAACATTGAAAGAGTTTTGGCTTTGGGTTATTAGACCTAGCCACTTTTTGGGCTAAATAAAACAAATCATCTTTAGTATCTTTTGTAGAAGTATTCTCTCCAAATATATTATTAAAATCCCTTTTAAACGGCCCTGTTTTATTTTCAACCAAGGCACTTAAATCAAGTACCCCAGAAATACTAGCTGCTGCAGCAAATTTATCTGGACATCTGAGTGCCAATTTAAAAGCTCCATATCCACCCATTGATATCCCAGCTACAAAATTATCTTCTCTACTGCTAGATAAATGAAAAAAATTTCTACAAACCTCTGGAAGTTCATCACTTATAAAATTCCAGTAACGTTCTCCATATTTCATATCAGTATAAAAGCTCCTATTTACAGCAGGCATTACTACAGCAATACCTAAATTCGCTGCATATCTTTCTATAGAAGTTCTTCTTTCCCATATAGTATGGTCATCAGATAACCCATGAAATAAATACAAAGTTGGATGATTAGGTTTTATTATATTACCCTTCATCCCTATTTGCTTTGTAGTATTCTCAGGTATTATTACAGACATAGATGTAGATATTTCAAGAGTTTCGGAAAAAAAATCACAGTGTATTAATGCCATAACTTACCATCCTCCCATATAATATCCCCTTGCGTGTATATATATTAGGTTTATCCTTTGACAGCGCCGTCAGTAAGACCACCTACCAGATACTTTTGAATAACACCGAACATAATGAATATAGGTATCAAAGCAATGACAGAACCTGCCGTCATCATTCCCCAATCTATATCATATTTTCCAATGAAAGCATTAATTCCTGTTGGAAGAGTTTTAAGCGCTTCTCTACTTATAAACAGTGTGTTAAAGAATAATTCATTCCACGCTCCCATAAATGCAAATACAAACGTGGCAATAATACCTGGTTTCATTACAGGGAGTATTATTTTTATCAATGCTTGTATTCTTGAACATCCGTCGATCATTGCTGCTTCTTCCAATGTATATGGTATTTTCTCAAAAAAGCCTCTTATCATCATTGTGCAAAAAGGAATATTTAAGACTATATAAATTATTATTAATCCCAGCAAATTATTTATTAGCCCCAATTTAGAAAAAAGAATAAATATTGGTACTATAATTGCAGCCACAGGAACCATCTGAGTTGCAAGGAATAGAAAGAGAGTAAGTTTCTTACCGGCAAATCTAAACCTTGCCAGTGAATACCCTGCAAACAATGATATAATCAAGGTTCCTATTGATGCTGTGGTACTTACAATCATACTATTTTTAAAGTATACAGGAAAGTTTGTAGTTTTTAATATATTTACATAATTCTCCAAAGTAAAATGTTTTGGAAAGTAGGTTATAGGTATAGTCACTATCTCCTTAACTGGTTTCACTGATGTTATAAATATCCATATAATCGGGAAAGTCATAAACACAAAAAATACCACCATTAAAAAGTATCTAAGTGCTTTGCTCCATCTATCTTCTTTGTTCATTAAAAATCACCTGCTTTGTCAAACTTTGTAATTGATAAATAAAGTATAGTATAGACAAGTAGTATCACAAAAAATATTACACTTAAGGCAGATGCTTGTCCAAAATCTAGCGCTTTATATGCTTTAAAAATAATATATGAAGCTAAATTATTTGATGAATTTAAAGGTCCCCCATTTGTCATTATATATATAATATCTGCAAAACTAAATATCCATATCACTCTAAGTAGCAAGGTTGTAATGATAGTGGGTTTTATGTATGGCACTGTTATTTTGAAAAATTTTGCTACTTTTCCTGCGCCATCTATTTCTGCAGATTCATATAAGGTCACCGGTATTGACTGAAGTGCGGCAAGAATCATTATGGTAAAAAACGGTATTCCATACCAAATGTTTGCCACTATTGTAGAAGGAAGTGCTGTAGTTGTTTGTGCCAAGAATGAAATAGGCTCTTGTATTAAATGTAATTTCAAAAGTATATCATTTATAACTCCATACTGTCCATTAAGAAGCCATTTCCATATAAGTCCTATTAAAAATCCAGGCACTGCCCAAGGAGCAAGGACTAAGGCTTGATATAAATTTCTAAATTTAAATTTCTTATTTAGCATTAGCGCCAAAATTAGTCCGAGTACAAACTGGAAGCTTATCGAACCTGCAACCCACCAGAATGAGTTCATTAAAATCTGCCAAAAATCTTCCTCTGCAAGTATTGCCCTGTAATTTTCCAAGCCATCAAAATAAATATTGGGATCATTAAGTTTATAATGATAGAAGGATGTTGCTATCCCCTTTGCAATTGGGTATCCAATAAAAATAAGCATCAATATTAATCCCGGCATTATATACAAATAAGGTTCAATCTTCTTCTTAAAAGCGTTTGTACCAGTTTTTTTTACTGCTTTTGTTTTTCTATTGTCCAAACTAATACCTCCTTTCAATAGGAATGGAGAACTTCTCCACTCCGCTTGATTTTATCGTACTATTTTTTATTGTATTTATTATTTGCAGTTTCTAAATAAGTAGATATGTTATCCATGGTTTCTTGTGCAGATTGCTTTTCTAGCAAATATCCTTGCAACTCTTGCCCAGCGATTTTTCCTGTGAATTCGCCCCATTCTGGCAAATATTCAGGAGCACTAAACAATACTGTATTCGGATCCTCTATAGTATTTGTGTAAGCAGCAATCTTGCCTTTTTTAAAATCACTGTTATCAGCTGGTACCTTTGTTGCAGGTATAACTGAATTGTTAACACCCCATTTAAGATTAACTTCTGGGCTCATCATATAAGAGATGAATTTCCATGAAGCATCTTTCTTTTCGGACGCGGATGTCATTGAGAACCCAATGTACCCTCCTTGCAAATATCTCTTGCCATCTGGGCCTACAGGACATAATCCTGTTTCAAATGTTCCTTCATCCATTTTTTCTTCACATGATTTTATTACTTCTGAATCCTGAATGATTAAGGCTGTACTACCTGCGGTGAACGCAGCAACTGTTTCTGCATATCCCCAGTTAAGAGCATCCTTTGGAGCAGCTTTTTTATACATATCAGTGAATTTAGTAAATGTTTCAACAGCTTCAGGTTTTCTAAACACACACTTACCGCTTTCATCGAAATAATTACTGAATCCTCCATTCGTCATAATGAAGTTCGACATAAGTGTCCAGCTTCCGGCTCCCCCTCTAAACGAATACCCATACTTGTTTTTCGACGCATCCGTTATTTTTGTTGCAGTATTAAAGAAATCCTCTGTGGTTTTCGGAACATCAATACCTGCAGTTTTAAGCCAATCATTTCTATAATACATTGCCTGAAAATATAAACTATGTGGGATAACATAAAGTGTATCTTTGTATGCTTTACCAAGCTTAAGACTTGTCTCTGTCAAAGTATCCTTTTGGTCCCATTTATCAATATATGGTCCCAAATCCTCCAACTTGCCAGTTGCGCCGACTTCCGAAACCCAGTTTGCTCCCATCTCAATTACATCTGGAAGTTGATTTGCAGCTGACATTGTAATTATTTTATCATGAGCCTGTTCCCATGGTTCAGAAATCAATTCGATTTTTACATCCTTATTCTTTAATTCAAAATCTGCTACAAGTTCTTTTACAAATTTAGTCCTAGCAGGACTGGTTAGAGTCTCCATAAACTGAATAGTTGTTACCTCTGGCTTAGTTGGATCAGCAGCCTTCTTGCATCCTGAAAAAGACATAGAAGAAACCATAACAAACGCTAAAATTATTGATAATTTTTTCAATGTTATTCATCCTTTCTTTGCATAGATTTGATTTTTTTCCTCTTGATTGTTTTACTTATTATATGAAGACTGTGTTTACCCCCCTTTTTGATAGCACTTTTAAGAATTGATATTCATGTATAACTCTACTTTTTACTTATATTATCCAGATATTTAAAAAGATAACATCGACATAATAAAGTATTTTAAACAGTACTTCATCTTTTGTAGCCATATAACTTATATTCGGCTAAAATAACATTAATCCTCTTTTTTGTAATTTTGTTGTAAAATATCATAAACTATTAACTTTTACAAATTACTAGTTTATATGGTAAATTAATTATGTAAAACCTTTGTAGATAATAAAGGTTTTCCTTCCTTTTTTCTAGAATTATTAATGATATGATTCTTTTGAAGGAGGTTCCCACTTTGAAACACAAGAAAAAAATAATCCTGCTTTGTGTATTATCCATAGTGATTCTTTGGCTGAGCACTACAACCAATACCGTATTAATTTTAGAGAATCTTCCCTCATCAAAAACTATCTTCATTTCAAGAGTTTATACTGATGATGAATTCACCATGAGATGGATGCATTCTGTTGAACTAGCGCCTTGGGAGGAAATTTTTAGAATTGATGAAAAAGGTGAAATCGTACTGGATAGAACAAGGTTCAAAGCCTTTGGGGCAGGAGTACCTTCAAGTGCCGGCAATAAAGCGATGATTAAAGATGGTTATGTTGTTTATAGTGGTATCAACAAAAAAATTCCTGAAATTACCTATGGAATTTCAAATTTTGCTAAGCATACCTTTTATTTTAAAAATAAGGAATACAAGCTCTATGAGATGGTTAAAAATGATAGCCCTATAAAAATCTCTACTACTCAAATCCACGTACTACCTTATCTAATTAAAAAACTGGACACCCTAAGGTGACCAGTTTTTTAATTAGATAAGTTCTATGAACTTGCTGTTAGTTCCTTTTTAATTCCTATTTTTTGAATAAACACCACAGCCGCAAATATACCTATTCCTAATATATCCGTTGGAATCCCTGGTTTCATCAAAGCTAGAGCTCCAACAAATAATAGTATTCTATAGAAAGGGTTTAATCCCTCTAATAAATAGCCTTCCACCGCTGCACCCAATGCCACAACCCCAATAACTGCTGTAGTAGTTACCATCACTATCTCCATAGGGGTTGTATTAATTAAAAGCAGGGCTGGATTAAAAGCAAAAATATAGGGTACAATAAACCCTGCCGCTGCCAATTTGGCGGCTTGAAAACCAGTCTTGTTTGGATCCCCACCTGAAATTCCCGCCCCGGCAAAAGCTGCTAATGCTACCGGAGGTGTTAGATTTGCTAGCATTCCAAAATAGAATACAAACATATGGGAAACCAACATTGGAACACCCATTTTTGCCAAGGCAGGTGCTGCCATAGTGGCTGTAATGATATAAGCAGGTATTGATGGTAGTCCCATTCCTAGTACAATACAGGCAATCATCGTTAGAAATAATGTGGCCAATAGATTTCCTTGACCTAGGAATAGAATTGCTCCGGCGAGCTTTAACCCAAATCCTGTAAGAGTTGCCACACCAATGATTAATCCAACTACTGCACATGACATGGCTACCCCTAATGCTGTCTTAGCGCCACTTTCTAATGCATCAATAATATCTGCAAAGCTCATTCTTGTCTCTTTCTTTAAAGCACTAGCTGCTACTGTAAAGATGATAGAGTAAAAGGCTGCATAAATCGGCGTAAACCCTTTAAATAAAAGAAATAATAGTCCAACCAACGGAAGAATTAGATGTCCTCTTTCCTTTAATACCTTAGATACTTTTGGCAATTCTTCCTTAGGAAGACCTTTTAATCCATTTTTTGAAGCCCTCAAGTGAATAATCACAATAACTCCAAGATAATATAAAAGGGCAGGAATAATAGCAGACACTGCAATTGTAGTGTAAGGTAGACCCAAATATTCTGCCATTATAAAGGCAGTGGCTCCCATTACAGGAGGTAGTATTTGCCCCCCACATGATGCTGCAGCTTCAACGGCTCCAGCAAATTCTGCTTTGTAACCAATCTTCTTCATAAGTGGAATCGTAAACGCTCCCGTTGTCACTACATTGGCAACGGCACTGCCGTTGATGGATCCTAAAAGCCCACTGGCAACTACAGCAACCTTTGCAGGTCCGCCCTTACCACCACCTGCAACAGCCATAGCTAAATCGTTGAAAAATTGACCCATTCCAGATTTTGATAGAAAGGCTCCAAATAGTACAAATAAGAAAATATATGTGGATGAAACACCAATGGCAATACCAAATATCCCTTCCGTGCTTAAATACATATATTCCGCAATATCCTTCACACTATATCCCCTATGGGCAATGATATCAGGAAGATATGGTCCAACATAAGCGTAAATTAAGAATATTATGGCAAGTATTACAATTTCCTTACCCATAATTCTTCTTCCAGCTTCCAATACAAGCAATATTGCCATAATAGCGAATGCAATATCCGTATTATTTGGCATGGCAGCCCTAAGAACTAACCCATTATAATTGAAGACAATATATAATCCAAGACATATCGATAAGAATGCAAAAATCCAGTCGAGAACTGGAGGTGCATCTTTTGACGATTTTTTACCGAATGGATAAAGTACAAACACCAAGCCCATAACGACGGACGTATGTACAGCTCTATGCATTAGTGTAACCAATGGACCTGCATATGCTGTATAAAGATGAAACATTGACAATGCAATACATACAATAAATACAATCATTCCGGGAACGGTATTCCTAGAGAATTTTCTAAACCTAGATTCAGTGTCATACTTCTCCATAATCGCCTCATGTCCAGTAGCAGTTTCGTCCTGTTGTTTCTTTAATTTTCCCATTATTTCACCCCATTCTTTATTTTAAAAACATTTATAAAGAAAGAGCATTATCTCTAATGCCCTTTAAGTCTTACTTCCCTAGCTCTTTAAAGTATTTTTCAGCTCCTGGATGAAGAGGAATAGGCATTCCTATCCTTGCGGTATCTACGCTAATATCTTTTGCTGCTGAATGTGTATCTGTAAGATTCTTTAGATTTTCAAAGATTGTCTTTGTTATGTTATAGACAAGCTCTTCGTCCATTTCTGCGCTTGTCACAAGTAGTGTAGTTACTGCTGCAGTTTCAACATCTTCCTTATCATCATAAGTCCCACCTTTAATCATAGCTGATGAATAGAAAGGAAACTCCACTGCTAACTTTTCTATAATTGCTTTTCTAATCGGTACAATTTTTACATCCTTTGTAGTTGCTAAGTCCATTATTGATGCATTAGGTAGTCCCGAAGTTAAGAAGACTGCATCAACTGCTCCATTTTTCATCTGTTCTACAGCTTCTGCATAAGACAAGAAGTCCTCATCAATGTCATCATATGTGATACCATAGGCCCCTAAAATTTGACGAGCATTTACTTCTGTACCGCTACCAGGAGCTCCTACCCCTACTTTCTTTCCTTTTAAATCATCAATTTCATTAATTCCTTTACCTTCTAACGTTATTACTTGTACAAAGTTTGGATATAAGGATGCTATCCCCCTTAAGTTCTCTACTTTTCCCTTTTCCTTAAATACTTCTGTTCCTGTATATGCATAGCTCACAACGTCATTCATAGCAAATGCAATGTTTACTTTTCCCTCACCAATAAGGGTTGCATTTACTGCAGACGCCCCTGTTGATTGAACTGATGCATTAACCCCTTCTACCTTTTCATTTAATAAGTTTGAAATAGCTCCACCCAATGCAAAGTACGCACCTGAGCTTCCCCCAGTAGCGATTGTTACAAACGTTTTCTTAGTGGATTTATCATTTCCTGAAGCTGCTGGGTCTGTTGTTTTATTGCTTGAACATCCTGTAGCTATTATACTAAATGCCATCACAGAAGCTAAAATAATCATCAATTTTCTTTTCATAATTGAATCTCCCCCTTATAATATAATGTTTTATAATATATTATAATTCTACTTCATTCTTGTATATTTAAAAATTCATTTAGATTTTGTTACACTATTTTATTCTAAGATGCATTAATATTCAATTAAATGCATGAAGCAGGATATAATCCTGCTTCATATACCTAATAAATCTTTGAAGTTTTTTAAATAATACCTACTTACTGGGATTTCAACCTCTTGTTTACCATTTATTGTTACCTTATAGGTGTAGTTAAACCAAGGGATAATTTCATGTATAAAATCCACATTAACAATGAAGCTTTTATGAGTGCGAACAAACTTTTTGTTTTTAAATTTCCCCTCCAATTCCTTCAGTGAATGCTTATAAAGGTATTCCTTATTTTTACTGTACACAATGATATCCTTGTTTTGACATTCAATGTACTGAATTTCGTCCATATCTATTAACATTAATTTATTATCACTCATGACACATAATTTATTGATATTGATTTCTGCCATGCTACTTACTGGCAATTCTATACTTAGTTTACTCAATTGATTTTTTATCCGGTCTATACTCACCTTAATACGATCCTCTGAAAAAGGCTTTAATATATAGTCAATGGCATCGATTTCAAATCCCTCTATAGCATATTTATCATAGGCCGTTGCGAATACAATAAAAGGGGGATCCTTTTGCTCCCGTATTTTTCTAGCCACCAATAGCCCGCTGATATCATTAAGCTGGATATCCAAAAATACAATATCAGGCTTTAGTTTATTAGAAATAATCACGGCTTCGTTTCCTTCCCCCGTTTCTCCACATACAACCACATCACTAAATTTTTCACAAAAATATTTCAGCTCATCCCGGATATATTTTTCATCATCTACAATTAAGACCTTCATCATCTGTAATCATCCCCCTTTGCCTAATAGGAATACTTATGTTTACACATGTACCTTCATTTACTTTGCTTTCAATTTTCAGACCATACTCATCCCCAAACATTCCCTTTAGGCGTTGATTTACGTTATTGAGTCCAATAGAGTCCATATGTCTGTTCCCGTCGCCAAGGAGCCCTACAATCCTATTTTCATCTATCCCTACCCCATTATCATAGATTTCTATGACAATATCATTTTCATATTTCATACCTTTTATCCTAACAAATCCACCATTTTTCTTAGGAAGAAGTCCATGCTTGATGGCATTTTCCACAATTGGTTGGAGGGTCAGTGGGGGTAGCATACAACTAATTTCTTCCTCTATTTCATAAAATATTTTCAACTTATCTTCAAACCGAGCCTCTTCGATTTTCACATATGACCTTACATGATTTAGTTCAACTTCCAATTCAACAAGTTCCTTATTCATATTTAGATTTTTTCTAAATACATTGCTAAGATGATTAATAAGGTCCCTAGCCTTTTCAGGATTAATTCTACAAAGAGAACCAATTACCGTCAGGGAATTAAATAAAAAGTGTGGATTGATTTGTGCTTGAAGAGCCTTTAATTCCGCTGTGGCAAGCAAACTTGAATTATGTTCTAGTTTGCCTAATGTCAGCTGGGTTGAAAATAATTTAGCCAATCCATTTACAAGTTCCATATCAATAGCGGTAATGGCGTTTGCATTTCCCTTATATAGCTTAATTGTTCCGACTATTTCCCCATTTTCTCTTAGTGGGGCCACTATAAACGACTTTAGAGGACAACTCTCTAGATATTCACAATGTGTTTCACTACAATGATCCGTAATGATAGTTTCACCAGTCTTTAACACATCCGCCGTAGCCTCCGTTACAATATTATTCCCCTCATCATGGCGAGGTGTGCCCATACCACCATGAGCAAGAATTTTTTCCCTGTCAGTGATGGTTACACCAATAAAATCCGTCATATCATATATAATTTTTACTACTTGTCTTATCTCTTTTGAATAAATCCCCTTCTTTAAAAGCGGTAATACTTCATCGGCAATTTGTAAGGTCAATTGCGCCTGTTGTGCGCCCTGCTTTTCTTCTTCGCTAAAAATATTGTCAATAATAATAAACAGTAATGCCAGTCCTAGAGAATTAATGATAACCATCGGAATCCATATAGCCTTCACAAGGTCCACAGCCATCGGAAAGGGTTTTGAAAAAATCAATACGGAGACCTTTCGCATAGTTTCAGCTATTGCTCCCGTTAAAGCAGCATAAAGCCACTTCTTTTTCTTATTCTCAACAAGCTTGCCCATATACCCCGCCATCAATCCCTCTAAGGGAGTAGATACGGCACATGCCAAAGCAGTAAACCCACCTCCCTCGATCATGCCTCTATGTCCACCTGCTATAAGTCCCGCCAAAAGTCCTACAAATGGTCCTCCGAGTATTCCACCAGTGGCAACTCCTATAATCCTTGTATTGACCAATGCCCCTTTAACTTCAATACTAAAATAGGTACCGATAATACCAAATATTCCAAAAACTAGTGACAACAAAAGCTTATCTCCTAGGGTCACAGGTTTTTTTGCCACTAGTTTTCTAAATGCTTTAATCCTAGATAATACAAATGCAAAAACGAATAAATTTCCAAATTTATTACCAAGTCCCAATATAACTTCTAGTATCATTAAATCACCCCCCATATGGAAATTTTAATTATTTCACTATAACCTATTATACTTTAAATTGTTTGAATATACCAAAAATAGCTACTGAAATATATTCCAGTAGCTATCAAAATCCCCTCATTCTTATCTTTATTTCAAAAAAGGCATGAAGCAATACAATAAAATAGCCTGTATTTCTTCATGCCTTTTAAAACTGAGCATATTATATTTTCACTCTATTTATATCCATTTCCTTTATCTATTGCCTCATCTCTAATTTCTGATCTCATACCATTGATAGCTTCTTCTCTTCTCTCATTCTTTTCTTCTAGTGGTTTCTTGTTTTTTTCATCTTCTGTGTTTTCAATAGCATCTTCCGTAAGATTAAAATTTTCAATAGTATTACTAATATTTTCTTGGATTTTATCTACATTATCTCTTCTGTCATCTGGTTTAATTTTCATAATTTCATATCCCCTTTTGTTTGATTTTAATAAACTATCCACTATTATTATCTCAACAAAAATATTTATTATACCCGCCAGTCAAAGTTATGATTCTCAGACTTTGGATAACTGAAATTTAGTCTAAAGCATTCTCGTGTTAATAATCCCTCTTCTAAAGAACAATCTACTACTTCATCTAAAATTTTAGATATCTTTTCTTTTTTCGAATCAGCGATATGTAATTTTACCCCATATCTATATTTATTCTCTTCAGCTTTTGCTCTCCAAAGCGCAGAACCTTTAGCATAAATTTTTATATTAGCAATAACCATTGTAAATTCTAAAATTGTATCCTTATCTATTGGTATTTCAATATCACTAATAAATTGAATACCATCTTGTGAAATATTATCTATTAATATAGTGAACCAGTGCGAGATTCTAGATTTATTAATGATTTTTTCAACTTTCATTTTTGCAATAAAATTATTATTAAGTTTATATCTTTTATACATTCTTTTGTTAAATTTCCCCGTATATTTTCTAATACAATCTACTGCATCACCTAAGCAAAGTGAAGAATTCTTTAAAATGCCCTCTTTATTTAACTCATTAAGCTTGCTTATGAACTGTTCATCATCAGCAGACTTATTGATAAACTGAACTCCATATCTATATATACCTGTATCAATTTCTTCTTTTCTCACAATATAACCATAAAAAGTAGTACTCATATCATCAATGACCATCTTAAACTCAATGACCATAGTATTACTTACTGGAAGGTTTAAACTAAACAGAAACTTAAGACCACCAGAGCTGATATTTTCTACACATATATTTCCCGTTCCAGTAGTAACCCTTTTATTATTAAATTTAACAATAGAAATTTGTGTGCAAATTGGTGTTTTACATTCAACTCTAAAAGATTTTCTAATGTCTTCACTCTCCATAAAAGCCCTTCCTTTCTTATAAAAATATATTATGGCATAATTATAATTTAAATTTGTTTTATTATCGTACAATTTCACCAAGTTCTGAACTATAAATATCTACTCTATAAATAAAAATGCAAGGATAAGTGTATTTCAAACTACCTGTTGGAGATTCTCCCACACAGGTAAGGCACTTCGAGCAGCTAAATTGTTTATTTTACATTTATTAGGAGGTATATTGTATTTATTATAAACGAATGTTGTTGAATAATCAATAGAGAATCCCATTGTATAAAGTTAAATTATAATAAAAGAAACACATAGCTCATTATTTAAAATGAGCTATGTGTTTCAAATTGGGTTACACCTTTATAGTGGTTTAACCTTTATAATTGCATTATCAGTTTATCTTTTTCCATTATGTGTTCTAAAATCCAGCCAAATATAAACCCTAGCAAGTCCTCTATATATTCTTGGTGATTTTTATCATTGTTATATAGATTTATTTTTTCTAGATCTTTTATGAAATTATCGTGTTCTTTTTTTTGATCCTCATATCCAGGATAATTAATTTTAATCATATAATCCTCTTCACTTTTAAAATGATATTTAGTATAATATAAATCCTCAATCTTAATTTTTTTTATAACTTCTGCATACCTGTGTAAATTAATACTGCATCTCTTAAAAAAGCTGCCGTACCAGGTTGATCTTTATCATAGTACGCTGTGAATCTTTCATCATCAACATACATTTGAGCTATTCCTGCATGTGCCTGCTTGCTATACTCACTCCAATAATAGTTAAGCCATTTTTTGTGCAAATCAGCTGCCTCTTGTGCTATAACACTCCCAGGATCTCCATTTTTAAAAGCTTCAGCTAGTGTGATTGTCACAAGGCTTGCAAGCTTTGTCACCTCATCGTATTGCTTCTCTGTCATGTTCATTACCTTTGCATTTGACTTTTCAATGGTATCCTTACCATACTTTTCTCTTATTTCACTACCATACTTTTTCTCATTATCATCAATCATGTTTTTCTTAAAGCCTTCAAATTTTTCTTTATCACTCATTTTAATTTCCCCTCCAGTTACTGCTATTGTTTTATCAACATTTGCTATTAAAGTATCCAATTGTTTTCTTTTTTCCAGGAGCTTTTCACGATGTTCCCTAAGTGCATTAGTTGCATTAAAGGAAGGTGCAGTTACTATTTCCTTTATACTATCTAAACTCACACCGAGTTCTCTGTAAAATAATATTTGCTGTAACCTATCAACCTCTTTTTCACCATAAATTCGATATCCTGACGAATTAATTCTTGCAGGCCTCAGAATTTCTATTTCATCATAATATCTAAGTGTTCTGGTACTTACACCCGCTAAATTGCCTAACTTTTTCACTGTATATTCCATAAGCTCATCTCCTTACAAACTTATTGTACACATTTCCGTAGCGCTAATGTCAATAGATATTTTAAATATCTTTTAGAACCCCTCTATCACTAAAATCATTGGTGTGAAGTATATTTAACCTCATTTTACAACCCCACTCGTATGCAATATTTAGTAATAAGCTACAAAAGACAGATGCAATTTCGCATCTGTCTTCACTTATTATTTATTTAATTGTTTTAGTATATCGCCAAGTTGTTTATTATATTCTCCATATTTTTGCCAATCTAGGTTTTTTTGAGCCTCAATTGCTTTAATATATAAATCATTTGCCTGCTTAATTAGTTCAATTTTAGCTTGACTTAATGGAGCTACATTAGTTCCCGTTTCACCCGTAATTACTTTATCTGGTGCCTTAAAATTGAATATCTGCTGTAGTCCAGTTTCAATATTATCAACCATCAGTAGCTTATTATCGTAAGATAATATTATTTTTTTCATTTCTGGAATACTATTTTTCCCACTAGCTCTTAGATATAGAGGTTCAATATAAAGAAGCGAATTCTCTATTGGTAGAATTACAGTGTCTCCATATTGCACTTCAGATCCACCTGTATTCCATAAAGAGAGCTGTGCTGAAATTGTAGTATCCTGACTTACACTCTGATTAAAAAGGTGTGGGCTGTAAACAGTTTTTTCTGCTGGAAATTCTTCTAGAAACAGTTTGCCGTAGTTTCCTACGTCCATTCTAGCACCTAAAATCGCTGTCATGTTATATTTTGTCTTTATGTTAAAATACTGTTGTAATACCATTTCTTCACTATCTGTGTCTGATAATTTCCGTACGATATATGGTGGAATAGTTGTTTTAACCTCACCACCTACTGCGTTTGCATTCTTAGAAACATCCCAAATATCCTCCCCACTGTAAAAGACTCCAGGATCTGTTACATGGTATTTCCCAAGTACTGCACTTTGAATATTAAATATATCAGAAGGATATCTAAAATGTGCTTTAAGATCATCTGGTATCTTTGATATATCCTTAAAAAAATCAGGGTAAATCTTTGCGTAGGTTTGCACAATTGGATCAGTTGGATCTTCCATATAGTAATTTGTAGTCCCATCATAAGCATCGATTACAACCTTAACAGAATTTCTAATATAGTTTATTCCATTTTGTGGCTGCGAGTACGGATATTTTGTCGATGTAGTGTACGCATCAATCATATAGTATACTTTTCCTTCACTTACAACAACATATGGATCTTGATCATAAGATAAAAATGGAGCTATAGTCTTTACCCTATCAACTATATTTCTATTAATAAGAATTTTACTTGTACTCTTAATATCCCTTGATAGTAGAAAATTTAGTTCCCCATTGTTTATTGCAAATAAAATTTTATTAATTACATTCATTTTTATTCCGGCTTTTCCATCATAATTTGTTACTTTATTGGACCCACCTTGAGGATAGTCAAATTCACTCACATTAGTATTTACTAATGCGTACAGATCAGTTTGTTCACCGAAATAAATTCTCGGATTAGTTAACTTAATATCTGTACTGTTTGCAATTGGCATATCTTTAATTACAAAATCAGGCTGTCCTTCTGATGTAACAGCATTTACTTTACTCATTACAACACCATACCCATGGGTATAAATCATATGAGTATTTTGCCAAGTGTCAGGAGATAATAATTTTGAATCTATTTCTCTTGATGCAATAAATACCTGACTATATTTATTGTTTATTTTGTATCTATCTACGTCTATATCAGTAAAATTATAGTAATATCTTAATATTTGAACTTGATTATAAAATTCAAGCGCCTGCGCAGTAGAATTTATCCTAATGTTATCTACTATCTTCTGATTATTTGAAATGTCCTCTTTTATTAAATCATTTTTCACATTAAAATCTTTTGTAGTGATATTATCAATATTAAAGGCTTTCCTTGTAAAGGAAATATTATTTTGAATATATGGTTTTTCAAATTGCTTTTCATTTGGCTTTACAATGCTACTTTGAACTACAACTGATGATATTACTTCTACAAAGCTTATCAAAACTAAAGCAGCAACTGAAATTACTATAGGCTTAACCTTTGATCTTAAAACACTCGTAAATATTACTACTGCAGCAATAGCACAAGCTACAATCAACACCTTATAAAAAAGTAATGTTACATGAATATCCGTGTAACTTGCCCCATATGCAACTCCCCTAGGGCTATAACCTAAATTAAGTATATTCACTAAAAATCCAAGTGATAGGGAAAGTGCTATTAGTGAAGATATTATTGCAATCTGCTTGCCTCCAAATGTAATAAGTTCCTTCCCAAGTTCTTTTAAGTCTTCAAAAGGATTTGCTGTTCTTCCGGCATGCAAAGTATCCTTTGTTTTAAATGCAAAGAAAACTACTCCTTTAATAAGAATTAAGCATACTAGTAGTACCATTATAAAACTATATAAAGATTCAATTAAAGGAAGCTTGAAAATATAAAAAGATACATCCATATTAAAAATAGGGTCTTTCACATTAAAACTAACTGCATTTATGAACTTAAGAAACATGTCCCAATATGCAGATGCAAAAGTATAAGAAAACACTAATGAAACAATTAAATTACAAGCTATAAAAATCTTTTTATGGGTAGCATCATTCTTAGGATTTACCTCAACTACCTTTTTGAGGTGTAAAATACTCTTTCTGACGCCCTTATAGTATAACCATATACCAATATAACTAAGTATAAAAACAGGTACCATAAGCTTAAGCACTGTAAGTATCTTTGTAAAGTATACCGAAATGTAACCGACTTCTTTAAACCACTCAATATTAATAACGAATTGCACTATGCTTCCTAAAGAAAATAAGCATACCAGGAGAATTGTAATTACAGAATATATAACTAATCTCTTTTTCATTTTCATAAAACCACCTCTTAATATTTTTTTTAAATTTTCATGTACTTTGTTTTTTTGATTTATGCGTGCTGCCCCATTGCTCACACTATACACCCATTATATCTTATATTATCCATATTTAAAGATTAATTTCATAAATCAATAAAATTATTATAAAAAAATCTCCATACTCTCTATTTTAAGAGTACGGAGATTCTAATCTTGCTACAAATCGCTTCTTACATCCAATGTAATTCGATGCTTTTCCATATGCTTTTTATATATAGCTATACACGTTAAAATATATTTTATTACTTATGTCTATGCAAATAATGCTTTAATATTTTTTAATTCTTCACGAATTTTAATTCCTTGTGGACAATGTTCTTCACATTTACCGCACTCTACACATTTATCTGCTCTTTCTGAAGCGTTTACAAACATATTATAGTGAGCCTTAAGTTCTCCTTCTGTTTTTGGAGTAACAAACATGTGATATTGATTGTATAGAGTAAAGTTCTTAGGAATATTTACTCCTACTGGACAAGGCATACAATATTGACAAGCTGTACAGTTAACTTTTGTTCTTTCTCTATATATTTTTTTTACATTATCCATTATTTCTAATTCTTTTTCTGTTAGTGAGTTAGGTAGTGCAACACTAGCAATTTTTAAGTTTTCATTGACATGTTCCATTTCTGTCATACCACTAAGTACTACAGCTACTTCTGGATAATCCCATACCCATCTTAGTGCCCATTCAACTGGAGATTTTTTAATTTCAGCTTTATCAAAAACATTCGTAACTACTTCTGGAAGATCTTTAATTAGTTTTCCACCTCTAAGTGGTTCCATAATAACAATTCCAAGACCTTTATCTGCTGCATATTTTAATCCTTCTGTTCCAGCCTGGAACTTTTCATCTAGATAATTATATTGAATTTGACAGAATGACCAATCATAGTAATCTACTATTTCTTTAAATACAGCTAAATCATCATGAAATGAAAATCCTGCATATCTTATTCTTCCATCTTTAATTGCTGAATTTAAAAACTCACCTATTCCTAATTTCTTTAAATTTTCCCAAACGCCTCTATTTAAAGCATGTACTAAATAAAAATCTATTTTATCTGTTTGTAGACGTTCTAATTGCTCATTTAAATACTTATCCATATCCTCTCTAGTCTTAATTAACCAACTGGGAAGCTTTGTAGCTAAATTAACTTTTTCTCTATAGCCATCTTTCAAAGCTCTAGCAACAAATGGTTCACTTTCTCCGCCACTTGCCATTCCAGTTCCATGATAAGGATATGCAGTATCTACATAGTTTACTCCTTCATCAATTGCATGATGAACCATTTCTATTGCCTTTTCATCATCAATCTTTGTTATATCTCCATCAATAACAGGTAATCTCATACATCCAAACCCTAAAGCTGAGACCTTTTCATTTGTCTTTCCTAATTTTCTGTATAACATATTAACTCCTCCTAAATAAATTAAACCATATAATAAAACGATTATAACATATCATTTAAATTATCATGTTTTTAGTACTTTAAATTTCATTATACCACCTGGAATTAACTCCAAGTGTAAGGGCTTCTTTTAAAAATATTTCTGACAATGTTTTGGAACCCCCTTACTAATAAGTTTATTATAAATTGTAACACTTATATAATATGAATAATATTATATAACTAACAAATGAAGATATTAAAGGGACAAACTTAAAAACCATTTAAATAAAATATTTTTTCCTTATGTGAGGTGAAATGTGTATGTGTTGTTGGTGGATACTATTGTTATTATTATTTGACAATAACGATTGTTGCAACAATAATAATTGTAACAATAATCGTTGTAAAAATAATCGTTCTAAAAATCGTTGTAACAATAATTTAAATAATAGATGTGCTCCTTGGCATGAACCTTGGTGTGAACCTTGGTGTTATGGAAATAATCGTTAGAATAATTTTTTTTATGTTTGTTGTTAAGAAGTTAAGATCGTAAATCATTGTCGTAGTTAAAAACAAACATTAATCTTCGTTCAATAAAAATAACTATAAAAGCAGAGCTCTTGTTCTGATTTCTATTTCAGAACAAGAACTCTGCTTATTTAAATGCTGTTCAATGGCAATAATTAACAAGTATATTCCATTCTACATTGGTTATCATAATAGTGTAGAGTACAAAGCAACTTATCCAAAGCTTATATATCCATTCAATGAATGTATATGTAAACCAGCCAAAAATTCAATATAGTTTTTACTATAATATTAACTTATATTGAATTAGAGGACGATTTACTACGGTTAGGAAGAGCATTAATATATTCGATGTTGTATAGCATTTATTATATTATGGTTCCAACCTATCGTATTAAGTAAGGTAAGATTATATTGAGTGTTGTAGCGTTTATATATAGCCGAGAGGTTATATATAATCGTGTAAATATTTTATATAATTGAGCGAAGCATCATCAATGGTAGTGATTTGTTTAATTAATATCGAACGATGTTAACTATATAATAAATTATTATGATGGTGTTAGGTAGGTTGTTTTGTACTCTCATATTAAAAAATAATTTCTAAATAAAATTCAAAGGGTAACAATTAAAATTGTCTACTCTTTTTTTTATTTCTTAATGTTACAATTAATTTTTAATTTTGCCACCATAATGACATATAAAATTGTTATTATAAGTACGTAGAAGGTAATTGATTTATTTAATTAGAGCCCCCCTTTAATTAAATATAAATTTAATAGAACCCCTTAGTAGAACTGGTTAATATAATCAGTTCTATTTTATTTCTCAACTTTTATTGTATGATTTATGTAGTTATGATAAAATATCTAATAATGAAAAAAAGTATATAATTATAAAAATATCGAAGGAGAATATATGAAAAAATTCAATGAAAAAGATACTATATTTGCAAGAATGAATTATAAAGAAGGAAGCGAAATTTATAAGGATTATTATAGTAATAACCCTCATTTAAAGGAAGTGGATGATTCATTAAGAAGTTTACCTCCTATGGGTGGTGAAGGTTCAGTGATGTTTAATAAAATAAACTCACCAATTGTAGATGCATCTTTTAAATATTTATATGATATAAGAAAACTTAGCGAAGGTCCGGTAGCCCCCGAGAAAACCTCCATAGATCCACTTGTTATGACAGAAAGAATTAAGGGACTCGCTAAGTTTTATGGTGCAAAATTAGTTGGTATAACTGAAATGAAAGATTATCATTATTATTCTCATAGAGGAAGACATGAAGAAAACTATGGCGAAGAAATCTTTAGAAAACATAAATATGGAATTGTGTTTGCATTACCAATGGATACTGAAATGATTATGCGAGCACCAAAACTACCTGAAGCACTAGCTGTTGTAAAAGGATATGTTGAGTCAGCAACTGTTGGAATGTTACTTTCATATTATATTAGAGAACTAGGTTATGATGCTAGAAATCATATGGATGGAAACTATTTAGTAGTAGCACCTCTGGTAGCAAGAGATGCAGGTCTTGGTGAGTTTGGAAGACACGGACTACTTATAACTAAAGAATATGGGTCCTGTGTACGCCTTGGTATAGTAACCACAGATATGCCTCTTATACCAGACGTACAAGAAGACTTCGGCGTTAAGGAATTTTGTCTCGATTGTGGAAGATGTGCAAAGACATGTCCTGGAAAATCAATATCTAAGTCAGAAATGGAAGAATATGATGGCGTACTAAGATGGAAGATAAATGCTGAAGAGTGTTATCGGCGGTGGAGGAGTTTGGGGACTGATTGTGGTTTATGCATAGCCAATTGTCCATTTACTTATGGTATCTCAAAAGATTTAATTTCTAATATTAAATCCTCCTCAGAGGTTAGGCAAAATATTTTAAAAGATTTTGATGAAAAGTACGGTATAAGACCAATTATTAGGGAAGAACCTGAATGGTTAAAATAATGGCGTGCAAAGAATATCAATACAAGCCTAATAAAGCAAACCCCTATCTAGTGATATGGGTTTACTTGTGTCAAAATAAATAAAAGATTGTTAGCCCTCAGATAAAATTTACTCATCAAATTTCATAGCCAACTTATCTAATGCATCATCATGTACTCTAAATACTGTCCATTCATCCATTGGAACTGCAACCATTTGTTTGTAAAACCGATAATTAAATTAAGACGTACTTAATTACAACTACCCTATACCTTATTACTAAAATTTCATTCATCATTTTATCCACAAAACTATGATAAAATAGCATACTTAAATTTAATATAAATAATAATTCTAATAAAAGTAATTTATATTATTTAGACCAGGTACAAACGTATTCCCAGTCATTTGGTGTATTTATATTTTTTAATACTTGCCACGTGCCTTTTAACCCAAGTTCATTTGCAGATAACTCAAAATGGCATTTGGCTATACCAATATCATTTTTTTGCATATCGTAACCAGTTACTCCATAGCCTTTTGTTCTGCAAAGGAAAAAGTGATATGTATTCTTATCCTTTATAATTCTCCAAGGTTGTTTGTTTGAAGCAGAAGGTCCAAGTCTTACCATCTCTAATGGAACAGCATATTGTCCAGCGCCCTCTTCATTTAGTGGCACTAAAGTATCCGCGTTAAAAAACAATTCACTCCACGGTTTTCGTTTATTAGCACCAATAACTGCTCTCATAGCAGATTCAAAAACTCTAGGCTTTTCTTTTTTTATTCCTACAGGAGATACAATGGGTATGAATTCATTATCAAGTAAATTCATATTTTGTTCAAAATTGCTCTTATTAAAAGTTCCACCGAGCCAACATGTTTGAAGTCCCAAATCCGTTGCAAAAAGCACAATTTTTTCGAATAAATACCCAAATTCAAGTGCATCTTTTTCTGCTTTATCTAATATTCCAATAATAAATGAATTAGCACCTGATATAATCCCATATGTCCCTAATTTTTTCACTTTACCACCATCATTATCATTACTTTGTATATATATAACCCTAACCCTTAATTTTGTTCCTTCATTAATTTTTGTAATATAATCCTTTAGCTTTTTAAGGGTTATACTTTCAATATTCCTTTGATCAAATGATCTGCTTGATGTTCTCATCTTAATAAGTTCAATAACTGACTTTTGAAATTCCATATTTGCTCCTTTTAATTTATTATTGAATTTAGGGATAGATATACCCACTGAACTTCACCCATCTTCTCTAATCCCTTATTTCCTGGTAAATTTTTTTAAAATCCAAGTGTATTCTCTTAAAAGCCTCTAAAACACTGGGTTCAAAATGCTCTGGGCTTACACGACCATCTCCTAGCGTTATTATTTCATAGGCTTTTTCATGGGAAAATGCTAGTTTATAGGTTCTCTCACTTCTTAGTGCATCGTATATATCTGCTAGGGCAACTATTCTGGCACAAAGAGGAATTTCCTCTCCAATCTTAGAATCTGGATACCCTGTTCCATCATATTTCTCATGGTGATTCCTGGCAATTTCTGCAGACATTTTTAAATACTCGGAATCACCTATTATACTTTCTCCGTAAACAGTGTGGCTTTTCATAATTTCAAACTCTTCATCCGTAAGCTTTCCTGGTTTAGTTAAGATGCTTTTATCTATATTAATTTTCCCCACATCATGCATTTGAGCTGCATAGTAAATTTTCCTTGTAAATTCTTTGCTCATTCCTAATTCATCTGATATTCTCTTTGAAAATATATTAACTCTTTTAATATGTTTTCCAGTTAAATCGTCATTTGCCTCTGCTGCCCTTACCAGCGCATTTGTAGTGTACTCAAAAGACTTTTCTAATTCATTTATCTCATGCTTCATGGTATCCATAAGGTCAAAGTTTATTGATAATGCTTTCATTATCCCTACATCATAATTTGTCACAAGGTTTTTATAGTTCATACCTACTAATATGATATTGCCAATAGAAAACCCAGCAAAATTTTTGATTTGAGGAGTATTTTGTCTTATAACTTTTGGAAACATTTTTTGGCTAAAGCTAATATCAGAAAATTCATCTACGTCAAAGTTTTTATTAAATCCAGTACTTGCATAAATATCGAAATTAAATGGTGCCTCCTGCGCTATATCCGTGCATAATTTTTCTTCATATTCATCATTATTAAGTTGAAAAAGACTATAATTATATATATCTTTTTTAGAAATCAGCACCCATATAATTTCGGGTTTGTTTTTTAAGAATAAATTCTTTGCAAATATTAAATCAAGCATTTCTTTAATAATTGTATGAGTATCTTCCATACTGACATATTTTTTTATATACGATTTAATTTCTCCATTAATGAGATCAATTGCATTATAGCTTTCCATTACCTGATCGTATTTACTCTTAAATATTGTTGCTTGTTTAAGCAGATATACAATTGATTCCATAATCCTTTCAACCGGTATAACTATTTCATCTTTTAACAAATCAGTTTTTTTCGCTTCAGTACTATATACATAAATAACTGGTAAATAATCAATAGCGATAATTGATTGAATCATTTTAATGGTCTGCTGCTCATAACTATCAATATCTACTAATAAAACCGTCGGTTCCCTTTTATATAGTTCAACCACAAGATTAGTTTTATTAACACTATATACCTCATAATTACCATTTAAAAAACTTTTAACTCTAGAAACCTTGGTTTCATTACTTGTAAGGATGAAAATTATACCGCTCATCTATTTGACCACCTCATTAATCTTTGCTTGGAGCTTATCACTGGATATCGTATACTCTATATTTCCTCCCCCAATTTTAATACTGTTACCTATTTTTATAATTGGAAGCAGTATTTCTACTGAAATATCTTCTAATGAGGTAAAATCAAACATAATATTAAGTGGGCTTATAAATAACAACCCTTTTACTATAGTTTCTAGCCTTATATAATCCTTTATATTTAGATGTTCATTGAAAAAAACAATAAATTTACCCTGTTTATTCTCTACTTTAAAGCCATCTTCTATTTCTAAAGTTTTTTCTTTCTTGTAAACCACGTCTTCCTCATTATTCTCTAGAACCTCATTTACAACTCCTAATAATTGACTAGATTCAATTGGCTTAATAATATAATGTTTAGCCCCATTTTTTAAAGCCTCGAAAACCATCTGCTTTTGATTTAATGCACTAACCATTATTATTTTTGCATTTCTATCACTATTTATTATTTGCTTAACCACTTCTACGCCAGTCATTTTAGGCATTGTTATATCCATTGTAACTAAATCAGGCTTTAACTCAGAATATAGCAATACCGCCTGTTTTCCATCAGCAGCTTCTCCAACAATCTCATGCCCGCTACCCGCAAATATTGATTTCAAATTTTTTCTCATTACTGTTGAATCATCTACAATTAATATTCTAGCCATTTAAGTTTCCTCCTCTATGTAAGTGTCTTCTTCTACTAACAGCATATTAATACTAAATTCATATTCGCCACAACTTAATTCACAAGATAATATCTTCGATTGGGTATATTTTATATAAGCATCTGTATTTGACAAAACAGCAGGAATACCCATATGAAATATATTTTTTGTATTTTCAAACCTACCAAATGTATTACCTAAAATTGTGTTGGATATTTCACCAAGAACATCTTCAACATAATCGTCAACATTCTCTTGTGCTATTTCATCTATAATAAAACCTCGGACAAGCCTTTTCGCCATCGCTTTGTTAGCACTTATCATAATTAAGGAATTTAATGTCCCTTTTAGACTAAATAGTGCTGTTATATTATTAAGCGAAATTGTTTTTTTAGTTTCAATACCTCTCAACTTAAAATCTAGCCCTGTTTGGGAAAGTATAATATTTTTTGCATTTTTTATCATTTCCTCTGCAAATTTTTGTGGTGTGGTTACATTTTCTAATCTGTCATCAAGCTTTGGAAGAGTGTTGGTAAGCATAGTGCCTCTATCTTTTTTACTCTCTATATCAATTATACCAGAAGCCTCACTAACATATTGTTTAACGGCGGACAATCCAACTCCTCTACCAGAAATATAAGTAGCTTCTTCTTTTGTTGTTATTCCATCTTTATATATTAACTCAAATTTTTGTATGCCTGATAAAGTGTTTAATTCTTCTTTAGTACATATGCCTTCTTTTATACATTTTTGCTCAAGTGCGTAAATATTAATTCCTCTACCATCATCAGAAATTATTATCTGAAATTTTCCCTTAAGATCCTTTACCACGCATTGTATATTTCCTATCTGATCTTTTCCTTTATTTAATCTTTCGTCTTCTGTCTCGATGCCATGATCAACAGAATTTCTAAAAATATGAACTAAGCTTTTAAAAACTTCTTGATAATTACTTGTGTCAACCATTACATTATCTCCTGTTATATTAAAAGGTAATATATTTTTAGAAAGCCTTTCACCTAACTGCATGACATAATCCGGATAAGTCTTAAGTAAATCCTTAACAGATTTGTATCTAAGGCTTTTTATAAGAGGAAGAATAATTCTGCTTTCTTTTATGTTCAAAGACTCTTGAATTGTTTTTTCAATTTCAATAAGTTTTTCTTTTTTAATATGGAAAATTTCACCTTCTTTTATAAAATCCTTCCCCACAAAAATTTCTAGTATATTTAAATCTTGCTCTAACCAATTATTCAGTTCAGCGTTATCTATATGATTTATACTAAATTCATCCTTCTTTTCATATAACTTATTTTCAAGCTCATCAAGTTTAGGAACCAAGTTTACCATCATATACTGGCTAAAGTTCCCTTTAAAAGTATGTATCTGTCTAATTATCCGTTCAGAATCTTCACTCCTCGCTTCTTTAAAAGAATGCGCTGTAAAGTCTTTATAAGCTACTACTAATTCTTTGAAATCATCCCTATTCATCATTGTTTTAACAACCATTTTTAAGATACTTCGCTCCTCATCCATTAGCTTTTCTAAAAGTCTCTTTTCTGTTATATCTGTTATTATTACCATTATTATATCTTCATTCACTTCATTTTTAACCACTTTATAAGACAAGTTTATAACCCTATTATTTATAGTAACCTCCTCTGGAAGCAGTGGAATATAAATCTTCTTATAATACTTACTAGAAATAAATATTTTAGTAAGTAAGTCATCTATAAAATTCTGCATATTCATGTCCTTTGGATTAAGCAAAGAGGATAAAGTTTCTCCGGTAATAAATTCATTAAATAACTTTTCACATTCCAAGCTATATTCATTTTGTATCCTTAAATCACTTCCAAAAGTTAAAAATCCTTGTTCTACATTATTGAAAATATTTTTTAATTTAATATTCTTATTATCGAGTGATTTATTAATATTTTCGAGTGTTTCACTATTTTCATGAAGTGTTAGATTTTGAGCTTCGAGTTCAGTATTCTGATTAGCAAAGGTATCAACATATTCTCTCATTCGTGACATAATTATATTTGTATAACTCGCAAGTTTCTCAACTTCAATTATCGGCTTTTTAAATTTAATTTCGGTTTTTATTGCTGCTTCTATATTTCCGTCTGCAAGCTCCTTCATTTTTATTTCAAGGTCTGATAAAGGCTTTACTATAACATTACTCAGCATGTTGGCAATAAATCTTGATATTATTAAAACTATTAAAAAGATAGCTACACATATGATTGCTAATCCTAAATATCCAAAAATAATTATGAATGGATTGAGTTTTACGTTAATTACGAACAATTCCTTATTATCAATAACTACAGACTCTGTTGTTAATGTTTCAGTAATTAATTTTTGAATTAACCAATTATCTTGTTTAGGTGTCTGTTTAATATCTTTTTTTTGACTTTTGTTTAAAGAATCATATATTAGCTTACCATTACTCCATATATTGTAATCAACTAGACTCATATCTTCCCTCATTGTTATTTCTGTATCTGCTCCTTCTGCCTTTTTTAGTTCCTCACCCGGAGGTGGTAAAACTTTATACGACTCCCCGAGTGTTTTAAATATATGTTCATAATAAGGTGTTACCCCTGTAAATTCCTCTGATATATTCCCTTTCTTTTGTTCCTCCATATATCCCACTTTAAGCTGACTGCTCATGTGACTGGCTGCATTTTTTACTATTATACTACTAAAAACTTTGAAAACTATCCCTAAAGTAATCATCATAGTGATTAACATTATTCCTAAACTAAAAAAGTTCAACATAGATACTGTTTTTGTTATTCTCTTTTTTAGACTTCTTTTATATCTTTTTTTACCCATTTTGCACCTCTCAATGTATACTATATTTCTACATTTTACCACATATAATTATATTATTCTAACTTAAATCTAGCTAATTAACTATTATTTATATTTATTCTGATACTCTATTTCCCAAGCAATATAGTTATTTTTACATTCTTTTCTCCTACCTCATGTAATATAATTTTATATGATACCAGTAAATTTTTATTATTTATTAATAAGATTTGCTGGTATTTTATTTTTTTCCTCTTAAGCCTAAAACTATCATTATCTTATTAATGTAAGTATGATAAGTATCCCATAACCATATTAAACCCATATCTAATGATATGGGTTTACGATACAAAATATGTGAGGATTGCTACTTACAAAAGTAGGTCCTATTTTCGGATAATCAAACCCCTTATACTTGAAATCCATGTTACAATCAGTATATAAATAAACTATAATTTAGTAAATACGTTTAGTTGTTTGTGTTTAAAAGCCTATTTATAAATAGGTAGGGGGAGTTGTAATTATGGATTCTATTATTGAATTTATATTTGAATTGTTTAATAGTAAAGACGCTAAAGACACTAAATATAACGATTCCGTTAATATTCTTATTTTTATATTGATTTATTTTTGTTTCTTCATTGCCTTACTTTGGGTGCTTAGCAAGTTAGACTTATTCGGATAATTCTCTTGTACTCCTAAAAGTTCAAAAACATATGGATCTTTCATTATATCTTTAGGATTTTTTATTTCAATCCCAGTGTTAGGTTCACTTTTCCTCAAACTGCTTCGCCATTTTGTAGAACGTATTACGGGTAAGCCCCAACATAGCCATTGCGCTATTTCCTGTCATAACTCTTGTTTTATACTTCATATATATTTCAAACCATTGCTTTGGATAATCCATTTTCGTTCTTCCCATGTATGCTTCACTTCCCTTCAATAAACTAATGCCTCAAGGTCTTGTTCGTCAGTACCTGTTAATCTAAGAAAACGTGTTAAAAGTTCTTACCACAAGCAATTATCCTTATGTCCATTTTTATAGTTTTATTTTTATCTATTTAAACATTCACTTTTAAGTTTTTATTTACATTCAATCTATCTAATATTTATTATATATTAGGATTATTACCTAATGTAGGTCAAACTATGTATAATTTACATGAAAATTCTTCAAAAAGTAAAAGCTTCTCCATGCTATACTCTACTTAATTTAAAATTAAATATAATGTATTTTAGAAGGGAGTTCACAAAGTGAACTCCCTTTAGTATTTTTAATATTATATTATAATTTCTTGATTAATAGTGGTAACTTATACAATTTTTCCTTATATCTTTCTTCATTAAATAACTCCTCATTTTTCAAAACATAATATAATTCCTCTACCAAAACTGCTCCAATCATTTTCTTAGCCATATCTTCTGCATATCCACTACCTACTAATTTTTCAAAAACTTCTGTTGTACATTTAGGATTGTTATCCCTCATTTGATTATCAACAATTTCTATAATATGGCCTTTTAATTTATCATTTACCAAAATTTCATTTCCCCTTTATCTAATTGTTATTTAGTACAATTTGAAGTCGTTAATACTGTAGCACCTTCGGTGATGATTTAACTGCGGTGCAACTTTCTCTAATTTCTAATTTTGTTGGAATTACAACTTTTTTACATATTTCTCTTCCGTTTTTTATCCTTTCAAGAAATAAATCCACAGCTGATTCTCCCATAAACTTGGTAAATATTTTTATTGTACTTAATGAAGGAGACATGTATTTAGCCATAGATATATCATTAAACGAAATAATACTTATATCTTTAGGAATCGAAAGTCCGGCCTCATTGATAGCCTTATACGCACCAATTGCCATTGAATCACTTTGTATGAAAAATGCCGCTGGCACCTTTTCTTTTGCCAAAGCCTCTTTCATTAACATATGCCCATCCGCATGGGTACTATATCTATCATAGTGGTCTAATTCCTTTAGCATTATATAGTCACTATTTAATCTTCCATTTTTACTCATATAGTCACGATATGCTTGTTCTCTAGAATCTAGTGGCATCTGTGGATCACAATGCAGCTGTCCACCCAAATAACCGATTTCTTTATGACCTATAGACGTCAAATATTCTAAGGCCTTCACCACTGCCTTTTCAAAATCTGCTACCACGCAATCATAAAGATCTTCATCTGGCGATGAGTCCACAAAAATGATGATGCTACAATAAGTTTTCAGTACTTCAATTTCCTCTTTATCAAAATTACCTATAGCAATGATTCCACTTAAATCCTCTTGAAAATTATATTGTCCATCTTTACCGATTCTTATATATTGTATTTGCTCTTCAAAACAACGTTTTTCAATACCGATACGTATAGATAAAAAGTATGGGTCTTCCAATTGTTGGTTTTCTGTTAATTTATCTATAATTGCTATTTTAACAGAGTCTTGTTTTTTGCTTTTCCTTTCGCGGAGGGTTACATAGTCTAGTTCTTCTGAAATTTCCAAGATTTTTTTCTTCGTACTGTCAGATACATTTAAAGTTTCATCGTAATTTAAAACTCTAGAAACAGTAGCTATAGAAAACCCTGATCTATCTGCAATATCTCTTATCGTTGCCACCGGAACTTCCTCCCCTATTCTCAATTTTAAAGAATTATTTTTTTTAGTATTATATCATAATATTAACATTCTTCCGATTAATAAACAATCCAATATTAATTTAAAGAAGTAGGGTACTCCTTATGCAATGTCACTAAAGAGTATTCACCTCAATGAAATTAATTTTATTATGAAACACCTAAATCTGGAGTACTTTCTAGGGTAATGTATTCTGCTACTTTTCCTTCTGTCTCAAAAATTACAATTTCGTTCTTACCAATCTTTAACTTAGGACCTGGAATATAAAGCGACTTTTGTGGACCAAGTTCCCAAAATCGTCTATATTAAAGCCATTTACAAATATACACCCTTTTCCCCAGCCATCAAATCTTAGGAAAGTATCCCCTAATATTTCAACTTGCAGTTCAAATTTATAAAATCCAGGAGTCCCTTCTTCATAACCTTCGTTATAATTTACATTTTCTATATTATCTAAAGGGAGTGTATAGTGATTCCAGCCTGCATGAGCGTGTTTATCAATTACTACCCCATCCACAATTCCTTTATTCTGATAGTTTAGTTTTTCTCCAAAGTTGACTCTTCCCATATTTTCAACTAATATATCAAGATAATTATTCTCTTTTTTATCAAGAACAAACTCAGCAGATTTTCCAAGTTCTCTATCATATTGAGTTAGTACGTTTTTACCATTGACATACACTTTAGCTCTATCACGTGCACCAATTAGTCTAAAACTTTCTACATTTCTACCCACTCCTACATTAGAACGATATAGAATATAGCCATAATTTTGCCCTAACTTTTCCATTGGCAGAGTATCCTCAGCATACAGTGGTGTGGACATGCTACCTAGTGTGTTAAATAAAGATACTTTTTCCTTAATATATAGATTTCCATAGGAAACTTTATTAATGGTTGTTGAAAAAACAACTTCAGGTATTTGTACATATTTTGATATGACTTTTTTAAAGGCTTCATACTTTGGAGTAAAATCCCCACCTTCAGTAAGTACTGCATCGTAGTCATAAGAAGTTACATCTGGTGCAAGTCTTTCATAATCATTTGCTCCATTCATAAACCCAAAATTCGTTCCTCCATGGAACATATAAATATTCACATGACCTTCACTAAGAATTTTATCTAAATCTTTCGCGGCGTCTTCCACACTCCGTGCATTATGCTTTTCATCTCCCCATGCATCAAACCAACCAATCCAAAACTCCATGCACATAAGAGGTCGATTACCAATAATACTCTTGAGTTTTGGAAATGCCTCCTCTGGTTTCGAACCAAAATTAGCAGTCGCAAGTACTTCATCATCTACTTTTCCAGCGTCTAAGGCTTCCCCCCAAGGTCCATCTGAAGTGACAAATGGAACTACTGCACCAAATTTCCTCATCATATCATTTATGGATTGTAAATACCTTTTATTATTTCCATAATACCCGTATTCATTCTCAATCTGCATCATAATAATTGGTCCACCATAATTTATCTGAAGTGGACTTATTATCTTAAACAATTCTTCATAATAGTCATTTAAATGTTTTAAAAATGGTTCATAACAAGATCTAACTTTCATTCCAGACTCAGCAAGTAGAAAGGCCGGTAAGCCTCCAAACTCCCATTCTGCGCAAATATACGGTGATGGTCTGATGATTACCCAAAGATTAAGATCTTGTGCTATTTTAATAAATTTTTCTATATCAAGGCCTTTATCAAAATTAAACTTTCCCTTGCTATATTCATGCATATTCCAAGGCACATAGGTTTCTACAGTATTGCAACCCATGGCTTTTAACTTTTCTAAACGATCTTTCCAATATTCCGGAACTAGTCTAAAATAGTGAATTGCTCCAGAAATTATTTTAATCTTTTCTCCATTCAAGTAAAAATTTTCTTTTATTTCAAAACTATTATTTATTATATTCATTCACTCACCTACCCAAAATTAATATTTCAGTCCTGATGTTATTTTGAAGAACCAACCATTCCTTCAACAAAATGCTTTTGCATTGTCATGAATAATAGAACCATTGGTAATGTTGCAATTACTATTGCTAACATAAGAATGCCGTAATCTACGAAATAAGATGAAGATAAGGAAGATACTACTAAAGTTAAAGTCTTCATTTTATCTGATTGCAATACAATCAATGGCCATAAAAAATTATTCCATTGTAGTGTAAATGCAAAAATAGAAGCAGAAGCAAAGGTAGACTTCATAGAGGGCACAACGACTTTAAAAAAGATTGATATTTCTCCGGCTCCATCAATTCTTGCAGCTTCAATAATCTCATTTGGAAAAGATTTAAAGCTTTGTCTGAAGTAAAATATTAAAAACACCTGTCCAACGTAAGGTAAAATAATAGCCCAATGATTATTCACCATTTTGAAAGCAACTACTAATTTAAATAGTGGAATCATGATTGCTCCAAAAGGAATCATCATAGAAAATATAAATATCGCATATATTCGTTCTTTTCCAGGAGACTTGAATTTTTCAAACCCATAAGCCGCAATTGAACATACTGACAATGCTAAAATAGTATATATAATCGTTACCTTCACTGTATTTATAAATGGTGTGCCTATATCACTAATTTTAATTAATCTATTGTAATTATTTATTAATTCATGTCCTAAAGTCATTTTCCCCTTTGTTATGTCTACTGTCTTGTTTGTTGCGCTGACAATCATCCAATAAAATGGGAAAAGAGATAAAAATGCTGCTATTGAAAGAAATCCGTATTTACTTATATTTTTTAAAGATTTTCTTAATTTATTTATCATGAATCTTCACCTGCCACTTTAATTTGAATAAAAGCTAGTATTGCTACTATAAAAACAACCACATAAGATAGAGTTGCATCATAACCAAAATTTGGAGCATACACAAAAGATTGGTTATAGATATACTGAGTAATACTCAAAGTTGCATTTCCAGGACCACCCTTAGTCAAATTCATAGGTTCATCAAATATTTGAAGAGTCCCTATTGTAGACATTATAGTTGTAAATAGAATAATAGGTTTTAACTGTGGTACTGTAACATAAAAGAACTGTTGAATTGAATTTGCACCATCTAGTTCAGCTGCTTCATAAGTTTCAGATGGTACATTTTGGAGCGCAGCTAAATAGAAAATCATATTATAACCTGTCCAACGCCATAACAAAGCAATAATAATAACCCCTTTAGCTAAGGTTGGATCACTTAACCACTCTATTGGAACGTTAATTATTTTAAGCGCCATCAATGAATGATTAATGATACCATTGGGTGCAAATAACATTTTAAATAATACAGAATATGCAACCAAGGAGGTAACACAAGGTAAAAAAATTGCAGTTCTAAAAAATGTTTTAAACCTTAGTTTTTTAGAATTCAATAATCTAGCTAAAAACATAGCCAATGTAAGCATGATAGGAACTTGCACAATTAGATAAATAAAAGTATTGACTAATGACTTTTTGAACAACACATCACTCAACATTCTTTTATAATTATCAAATCCATTAAATTTTTGAACTATTCCTTTCACGGAGTGAAATGAAAGATAAAATGAATTAAGAACAGGATATAAAATAAATATCAAAAATGTAATTAACGCCATTGATATAAATAACCAGCCAATTGCATTAAATTTATGTATACCTTTACTCCCCGTTTTTTTAGTTTTCATAGATTACCTCCTAATTTACAATAAAGGAATGGTATAATACCATTCCTTTATATTATTGTTGAATACTATTATTTAATTTGACTATTAAGTTGTTCTTCTGCTTTTGTAAGACCTTCTTTAACGGTAATCTTTCCATCAAGAATATCTTTTATTTGAGCCAATATAGCTTGGTCTCCTTCTGCTGCGTAGGAACCATATGAAACTCCTGGAATTTTTTTCATCCAACCAGAGAAATCTTCAAATATTTTTTGATCTCCAAAGAATGGATCTGCTGCGGAGTACGCGCTGCCGGTTTGTGAAGGTAAGTAAGTTCCCACTGCTCCTTGGTCTACAAGAATTTTTTGATAGAAATCATTACTTCCAGCATACACTGTCTTTAAGAAATCAATAGCAACATCTTTGTTTTTTGAATCATTTAACACATACCAACTTGATCCACCAAGATTTGTTGCATTCACAGAATTTGATGTAGTAAGTCTTGGGAATGCTGCAACTGCCCACTTTCCAGATTGATCTGTTGCTGCTTTAATTGAACCAATAATCCAAACACCAGTATTAACTGTTGCTACATCACCTTTGTTCATTGAAGCAACCCAATCTCCCCAACCAACTGTATTTTTTACTATACCTGCGTCTTGTATTTCTTTGTATTTATTTACAGCATCTATAAGGGCTTGGTTATTTGCCATTGTCACATTGCCATCTTTATCAAAATACCATTGCCCACAAGATTGTATCATTTCTCTTAATAATGCTGCGTCGTTATATACATCCATGCTTATCATGTCTTTTCCTGTTTTAGCCTTAACATCTTTTCCTATTTTTATGAATTGATCCCAAGTAATATCTTTCATGTCTTCTGCTTTATATCCAGCTTTTGCAAGTATATCTTTTCTATAGAACATTCCCGATACACCTGAATCAAACGGAACTCCGTATACTTTTCCGTCAACACTCATGGAATCAACTTTATATTTTGCAAAATCGCTATGAGGTAGTTTTCCAGTTAAATCAGCAAATTTTCCAGGATAAGAAGTTAAATACTTCTGAGCATTATAATCTTCAACTAAAGTTATATCTGGAAGACTATCTGCTGCCCCGGCTACTAGACCTGTCTGAAGTTTTGTTTCTACATCTAATTTTGCATAATCTACTACATCAATTGTTATATTTGGGTGATCTGCTGAGTAGATTTTTGCAGCCTCTTGCATTATAGGAATGTTAAAATTCTTATCCCAAGCCCATACTGTTACCGTCTGCGCTTCCGCTACTTTTGTATCTTCTACTGGTTTTGTTTCTGGTGTTGTAGCTTTTCCACACCCAACAAGTAGTACCGCTGCTGTCAGCATTAATGAAATGATTTTCTTTTTTTTCATAAGATCCCTCCTAAATTAAATAATGAAATGTGCTATAAAACGTTTTCATAATTACATATTAAGTTATTTTTAGTAAAAAATTAATACATTTCATTAAAAATGTATCATTTTTTTACTAAGTTTTTGTTTAGATAAACAATTTCATCAATATGATTTTTATTCGGAAATAGCTTAGAATTGAAATCCCTTATCTAATATAAAATGTCAAGGAAAGCTTATATCTAGCAAAACAAGTATAATAAAAGTTAAAATAACAGAAAAATCAAAAAAATTAGTAAAAATCAGTAAAAAATATATTGAAATTTTACTACAGAAGTGATAATCTTTGAATATAAATGTTTGCAAAATTTAATATACCATTAAAAGATATGTTTAAAAGAATTTACGAGGACGAAGGTAGATTGAGAATATAAGAACAAGATAAGGTATGAGGCTACCTTTTATGTAGCTCAAATAGATGATTTAACTACTAGGAGGAATTTTTATGTATTTAGGCGTAGATTATTATCCAGAGCACTGGGATATTAGAATGATGGACTCTGATTTTACAAGAATAAAGGAAATGGGTGCCAATACCATAAGAATTGGTGAATTTGCTTGGCACATAATGGAGAATGAAGAAGGTAAATATGATTTTTCTTTCTTTGATAATGTTATAAAAAAAGCTGTGCAATATGGTTTTAAAGTTATTTTCGGAACGCCAACAGCTACATTTCCAGCGTGGATTTCAAAGGCTCACCCATCAATCTTATCAGAAGATATTAATGGAAACAAAAGAGTATTTGGTGGAAGAAGACAATACTGTTTCAATTCCAATACATATAGACAATACAGTAGAAAAATTGTTGAACAATTAATTGTTCATTATAAAGATGAAGACGCGATAATAGCGTGGCAAATAGATAATGAGTTTGGTCATGAAGGTAGTGACTTATGTTACTGTGATCAGTGTCATGTTTCATTTCAAAGGTTCTTAGAATCTAAATATAAAACCATTGAAAAATTGAATGATACCTATGGCACAATATTTTGGGGTCAAACTTATAACGACTTTGATGAAGTTCCAATTCCTAAAAAAACCATAACAACACATAATCCTAGTTTACAATTGGATTTTGCAAGGTTCAGAGATTATTCAATTAATAGCTATGCTAAAATGCAAATTGAAATTGTGAGAGCGTTAAAGGGAAAACATCAACAAATTACTCATAATTTCTATGGTGGTTTTTTTGATAAGTGTTATAACCAAAACATATTGGCTAAAGAATTAGATTTTGCATCCTATGATAATTATCCAGTGTGGGGAGGTCTTAAAACCCCACTGTCGCCAGCTCACATAGCTATGACTCATGACTATGTACGCGGGCTTAAAAATAAAAACTATTGGATACTAGAACAATTAATAGGTTCCCAAGGTCATACCATAATTGGGTATTTACCAAGACCAAATCAAGCTAAAATGTGGAGTTATCAAGCTATGGCTCATGGCTGTTCAAATATTCTATACTTTAGATGGAGAGGTATGAACAAAGGTGCAGAACAATATTGCTCAGGTATAATAGATCAAAATAATAAAAATGGAAGAAAATACAATGAAGTTCAAGAATTCTTTAAACATATTAAGGGGTATGAACATGTTCTTGACTCCGAGATAAAATCAGATGTTGCAGTATTATATTCCTTTGATAATATTTGGTCCTGGAAATCGCAACCTCAAAGTACAGAATTTGATTTTACGAGTGAACTTCTAAGATTATATATACCGTTTCATAACTTAAATGTTAATATAGATGTAATATCAGTAGATAAAGAATTCAGTAAATATAAAGTGGTTATTTTGCCGGTAATGATGATAATCGATAAAGAATTAGGGGCGAGATTAGAAGAATTTACGCAAAATGGTGGAATCGTAATATTTTCCTTTAGAGCTGGTATAAAAGATGAAAATAACAACATTTATTTAGGTAAAGTGTTCCCTGGCTACGTTCAAAAATTATGTGGTATAGAAATAGAAGAAAGTGAATCTCTTCAAGGTGATCAAAATATTGAAATATTAGGCCATGGAATTTATGAAAATATAACAGGTGTTGGTAATGTGTGGCGAGATATGATAAACACTACAACAGCGGAGGTTTTATTTAGTTATACAGATATGTTTTATAAACAAAAGGCAGCTATAACTTGCAATAATTATGGTTCTGGCAAAGTTTATTATATTGGCTCTGGTGTAGACGAATATACGCTAAATATAATTGCTGAAATGATTACTAAAGAAGCAGTAATACAATTTGAAAAAACACCAAAACGATTAGAAGTCGTATATAGACAAGTTGAAAATACTCAATACAAATTTGTAATAAATCATAACGAACATGAAGTGATTTATGAGGATAACATCCTAAAACCCTATGAAGTTAAAATCAAAAAATAAGTTTGTGAGGTGCAATATGGCAATTGTTTTTAATGAAAGCACTAATGAATTCCATTTATTTAATAATGAAATAAGTTATATAATAAAAGTAATGAAAAACAATCAATTAGAGAACTTGTATTTTGGTAAAAATATAACACATAGAGAATGTTTTAGTCATCTTATAGAGAGAGAACCAAGAGCGTTCACTTCTGTTGTTTACGAAGGCGACCAATCATTTTCATTGGATCATATAAAACAAGAATACCCGAGTTATGGAACTACAGATTATAGATATCCTTCACACCAAATAACAAGAGATAATGGGAGTACTATAACTAATTTTGAATATGTATCTCATAATATATACAAAGGTAAAAAATCACTAAGTGCTATGCCTTGCACCTATGTTGAAGATGAAAATGAAGCAACCACTTTAGAAATCAAATTATTTGACAATGTTTTAACGGTAGAACTAATGCTTTCTTATACTATTTTTGAAAGTTATGGAGCAATTGCTAGAAGTGCTTCATTTGTAAATCTTGGAGACGAAAAATTAGTTTTAAATAGTGCAATGAGTGCTTCGCTAGACTTGCCTGATGATAATTATGATATGATTCATTTGGCTGGTGCATGGGCAAGAGAACGGCATGTTAAGACTCGAAAACTTCAACCGGGAGTACAATCTATATACAGCATAAGAGGTACTAGTAGTTCAAATCATAATCCTTTTTTAGCGCTAAAAAGACCAGAAACCACAGAGGATTTCGGTGATGTTTATGGATTTAGTCTTGTTTACAGTGGTAATTTCTTAGCTCAAGTGGACGTAGATTCTTATAGTGCGTCAAGAATTTCTATAGGAATTAATCCTTTTAACTTTTCATGGAATCTTGAAAAGCAAGAAATATTTCAAACACCCGAGACAGTACTCGTTTATTCGGATAGAGGCCTAAATGGTATGAGCCAAACTTTTCATAACCTATATAGAACTAGGCTCTCTAGAGGGTACTTTCGAGACAGAGTTAGACCAATACTTATAAACAATTGGGAAGCTACTTATTTTGATTTTGATGAAGAAAAAATATTATCTTTAGCTAAACAAGCTAAGAATCTTGGGATAGAATTATTTGTATTAGATGATGGATGGTTTGGAAAAAGAGACGTAGACAATTCATCACTTGGGGATTGGTATCCTAATTTAAAAAAGCTACCTAATGGCATAGGAGATTTATCAAATAAAATAAATGCTTTGGGATTAGAATTCGGTCTTTGGTTTGAACCTGAGATGGTAAGCTCGGATAGTCATATATTTGAAGAACACCCAGACTGGGTAATTCACACTCCTGAAAGACGTATGTCACAAGGTAGAAATCAATTTGTTTTAGATTTTTCAAGAAAAGATGTAGTGGACTATGTTTTTGGAATGATGAATAAGGTGTTATCTAACGCTTCTATTTCTTATATTAAGTGGGATATGAACAGAAATATTACAGAAGCTTATTCTCATGGCTTAGAAAGTAAAAAGCAAGGTGAATTTATGCATAGGTATATTTTAGGAGTCTATGACTTATATGATAGATTAATAGCTGTATATCCTAAAATACTTTTTGAATCTTGTTCAGGTGGTGGAAATAGATTTGATCCAGGCATGTTATACTACGCGCCCCAAGGATGGACAAGTGACGATACTGACGCCATTGAGAGACTTAAAATTCAATATGGAACATCTATGGTATATCCAATTACTTCTATAGGTTCTCATGTTTCAGCAGTACCAAATCACCAAGTAAATAGAATAACCCCTATAGATACTAGGGCATCCGTAGCATATTTTGGTACTTTCGGATACGAACTAGATTTGAATAATCTAGTTGAAGAAGAAAGAATGATTATAAAAGAGCAAATAAATTTCTTTAAAACTCATAGAGAACTAATACAGAAGGGTGATTTTTATAGATTGATTAGTCCCTTTGAAGGTGATGGCAATGAAACTGCATGGATGGTTGTATCTAAGGATAGAAAACAAGCACTTGTAGGTCATTATACTATACTTTCAAAACCCAGCGATATATATCGTAGATTTAAACTCAAGGGACTAAATGAAGATTTTTGTTATGAAATTGAACAAAAGAATACAACACATTACGGAGATGAACTTATGAACATAGGTATACTATTATCAAAAAATTATGCAGGAAAGGAAATTGAATATGTATCAGATTTCAAAAATAAAAGGGATTTCATGTCAAGGCTGTTTGTATTAAGAGTAAAATGTGACTCATGAGCTGAGATTATAAATATAAGGACTTTTTTATCGCTTACAATTTCTGAGTTCATGAAACTGGCATCCATCTTGAATAAAAAGAATGCGCGAACAATAGCTTGCAGCACATTTATCCAATAAAGTTTTCATCTGCTGCACCTCTTCAAATAACAGCATACCAAACCCTCCTTGTAATTCTCCTGAGTTATCAATTATAGGTATTCTGTGGCATATAGCTTCTCTGCCATATCTTCAATAGATATTTGCAAAAATTCCGAAAAAATTTTACCATATGTCCATTCTTCATCTTCTGATAAATTATTTACTTTATCAGAAGATGCCACAGTTTTTACAGATTCAACCGCTCCATCAGGGTTTAAACCCATATCCTCTGGCCAATTCTTCATAAGGAAGAACGCAGGAAGAATTACTAATACCCATGAGTCATAGTTTCTCATTGGTAAGCAAGTTTGAATTTCAACACCTTTAACTCCATTCTCCTTAATTGTATGAAGCTGCTCCAATAATGCTATAGGTTCTGCATCTGCTTGAGCAACGATGATAAAATCTCCAGATCGAATTAAACTTAAAGCCTCTGAAATAGTTTTTACCTTTTTTTCATAACCTACTATACAAGTGTAATATTATTGTACATATGTAACATAATGTTACATTTTTTTTTGCTAATCAGTAGTAAGGATGATTATGATCTGAAACAAACAATAAATCAAATACGGACAATAATATATAGAAATTTTATACATCTTTGTTGACAAACATTTACTTTTAAATGTATTATTAGGATGGACAAACTGTAACCAAAGCTACCTAACCGTAAAACTTAGACCTTAGATAATTCATCTTTATTATGTTCTAATATTCCATATTAGAATAACAAAAAAATAGAATTTAATATAATTCATTACTTTTTATTTAAATGATTTTACATTGATATTCTAAATGTTCGTAACATTATAAATAATCACAATATTAGAATGTTAATATTAAATAAATAACAAGTAACTACTAGTTACAAGGAGGTAATCAATATGAATAATTTATCAGGATAATAAATCCAGACAACGGCAACAAGTTAAGAAGGCTAATACAAAAATATTTGGAGGTGCGAATTATGAAACACAAGAAAATAATGATAACAGGCATAGGGTGTCTCTTCTTAGCAACCCTCATTGGTTATCCAAAGTTATTTAATACAAATGTAACTTTAAAAAGTCAATATTCAGATACAAAAGATATTGTTGAGGTTATTGTTCAAAAAACGCAAGGAAGTGATTCCCAGACTATACTTGAGTCGGTTGGAGGGATTCTTATTTCTGAAACCCCAATAATCAACGGATTTGTTGCTAAGATTCCGTCAAACTCTTTGACAAAGCTAGATAATCAAGAGGATGTGTTACGTTATTCCATAAGTAATACAGTTGGCATGACAAGTAATTCTGTGAAAAAAATAAAAATAGGTAAAAATAATGAGCTAAATCATCCCGAAAAATTTGAAAACACTTACAGAAAGATTTCTAATGCTGACCATGTTAGTCAAACGGGAAAGGGTGTAACCATCGCTATTTTGGACAGTGGGGTTGGATCTGATGACTTTAGTAAAACTAGTTTAAATGTAGTTAAGTCTATAGCTATAAATCCAGATGCAACAACACCGGATGATTTATATGGCCACGGAACTCATGTTGCAGGTATCATCAATGGCAAAGAAATCAAAGGAGTTAAGGGTATAGATTCTAAACAAGTTACTGGAATAGCTCCAGAAGCTAATTTGATTAATGTTAAATTAGGCGACGATGAGGGTAATGTATCTGAAGTAGACTTATTATTAGGTTTGCAGTGGGTGTATACTTTTAAAAATGATTATAATATAAAAGTTGTTAACCTCTCTGTTTCCTCAGATACTGCTTGTTCCTATATCGATAGTCCTCTTAGCGCAGCAGTTGAACAGCTTTGGTTAAACGGCGTTACCGTTGTTGCCGCTGCAGGAAACGATCGAATAAATCCCACAGATATTGACTATGCACCTGCAAATGATCCTTATATTATTACCGTTGGTGCAGTTGATTCACAGGGTAATAATCAAGCTAAAAAATCCATACTTGCACAATGGTCTAAGTATGGGGTTACAGCTGAGGGGATTCACAAACCTGAGATAATGGCACCTGGAGTTGATTTAATTTCACTCTTACCTGAAAAAAGTGCTATACTAGCAATTGAACACCCAGAGGCTGTTATTAATAATAATTATTTCGAAATGAGTGGAACATCTATGGCTGCACCAGTAGTAAGTGGCACTATTGCTCTTATGCTAGAGGAAAATCCTTCATTAACACCCAATGATATTAAATCTATTTTGCTTGCTACAGATGTTCCATACCAAGCTATGACAGATAATACAGGGGTAATTGATGCTAAAAAAGCGATAGAACTATCCAAAAATTCTAAGAAACTTGCTAAAATTCCAAAATATAATAACGAGTGGCCTCTTTCTTCCTATATGGTAGATTCCGGTACTACGATTGATTGGACAAAGGCATCATGGCGTAATGTTGACTGGACAAAGGCATCATGGCGCGATATTGATTGGACAAAAGCTTCATGGAGAGGATTGTTTAGCGAAGTAAGATAGTTAAAGAATTTATAAATATGAGTGAAAAGCAGTCTAAATGGCTGCTTTTTTTACAAACAAAGGAGGGATTGTAAATTGAACAAGTTAACAGCTGGAGCCAAATCTTATATAACATTTCATGTTCTTGTAACCTGTTTAATATTGTATAATGTAATTTTGTGTTCGAATTATAGCATCTCGTTTTCTTTAGTAATCCCATTTATTTTTTTTGGAAGTATCTTCGAATTTTTTCGTTTAGATGCATTTGATTTTGGTGGAGAGACGTATAATATTTCTGTAGGGTCAGCTATTATAGTTGCTGCAATTATGTTATTCAACCCTTTGGAATTAATTATATTTGCATTTTGCTATGGACTTTCTATTTTAATTTTCCCTACGATAACTGAGTTCTCTAAAATAATCTTTAATCTTTGTGAAACTATTAATGTTACCTTTGTTGCTTATTTAGTATGGAATTCACTCCATTTAAAAAATCAAATATTATTAAGTAATGGAAACCTATTACCTTCTCTTGTAACTGTCTTCGTTTTTGTCATGTTAGATATAGTATCGGTTTCTTTTATTGTTTCAATTGCCTCAAAAACAAGTCTACTCAAAATATGGAGAGAATCATTAGACTGGGTTGTTGTTAATGATTCTATAGCAGCTTTTATAGGTTGGATACTTGCATCGGTATATATTAATTTTTCTTTATATGGTTTATTTGGTTTTATTCTTCCTATGTTTCTAATGCAGTACAATATGCGACTCTTTGCTAAATCTAAGCAAACACAGTCCACTCAATTAAAAGACTATAACGAGTTATTAAAAGACAATAATGAACAGCTTCTTATAACCCTATCTCATATTATTGATGCTCGGGAGAACAATTTACTCGGTCATTCTCTTACTGTAGCCAAATATGCTACTGCTATTGGAAAAAAACTTAATTTAACAACTGAAGAAATGTATGATCTGAAACGAGGCTCATTACTTCATGATATTGGTAAGTTAGGAATCAGCGAAGCAATTTTGCAAAAACCGGGAAAATTAACCCAGGAAGAATTTACAGTTATCAAGGAACACTCACTTATTGGCTATAAAATTTTGGAAGATAACAAGGGTATGGAAAAAGTAGCCGAAATAGTTATTCAACATCATGAACAATACAGTGGTGGTGGCTATCCTAATCAGCTCAAGGCGGAAGAAATTCTTCTTGAAGCCCGTATTGTTGCTTTGTGTGATGCTCTAGATACGATGCTTTCAATTCGTTCTTATAAAGAAGGTTGGCCAATTGAAAAGGCTGTCGCCGAATTGGTTCGGTGTCGGGGCACGCACTTTGATCCAATGGTTGTGGATGCGTTTATGGAATTGAAAAACGAATTAGAGGATAGCTTTTTTTCGAATTCATTTAAATCTTAGGATAATAAAACCATGAATGTCATTATGAATTTTTAACTGTGTAAAGGAAATTGAAAATGTCAAACAGAAATTAGTAGTGAAACGAATAATCTTTATAGTTATATTAAATATTAATCAGTATTAAAGCTAAAATCACCAGTAAAATAGCAACCTTATTCTTTTTTGATAACTTCTCTTTATATAAAAGCATTTCACCCAAACTTATAAGGATTATACTTCCTGCACTATATATAGGAAAAGCTATAGATGTAGGCATAAAGGTTAAAGCCATTATAAGAAAATATGAAGAGAATAAATTTGGTATACCAACTAAAAAGCCTACAATTAAGTCCTTCTTCATTACTTTTTTTCTTGATTTTATAACAAAATATAAACTTAAGAAAAAAGCCATAACAAATATAAAGAATAAGAATACATTTTTATATTCTGTTAGAGCATATTGTTGAAATAACTTATTTTGAAATTCTGCCATTCCTCCAAATAAGAATAACAATATTAAAGTTAAGTTTATACGTATATTGCCGTTCTCATCTTTATTTGAAGAAAAGTTCACAAAAACAATTGAAAACAAAGCCATAAAAATTCCAACCCATTGTACAATTCCAGGAATTTCTTTCCAAATAATAACAGAGCATATCATTGGGACTAAAATTCCGAGCTTTCCAAATGTGCCTGAAATCGCCGCGCCATTTTCCCCTACACTCTTTTGATAATAAAGAAATGATAAAAAGAAGAATATCCCACCTATTAATCCAAGCAATATTGCCCATGTAAAACTGGCAGCTTCTGAAAATACACCATTATTTTTTAATATAACTTTTGTAAACTCATGAGTAAAATTAGTTAGAGAAATATTCATTCCATAAATTTTTATAGGCGGTTGAAATAATATCATAAATAAGCTTACAGTAAATGCGGTAAAATAATTTGCACTGGTAACTGCATACCTATTCATTTCATTTCCTTCACTATATTTAAAAATAAGTGCAATGGATGAACTACATATTATAGCTAAAAATAAATAAATCATTTGCGTTATCCTTTCATAAAAAAAAGTTTATTCGTCTTATTTTAAAAATTTTGGTAGTGAAGCAGCAATCTCTGTTGCTATTAATATAATTAATTGTAGATATTACCATAGAATTCGCAGTTCAAATTCCTTATTGCAAGTAGGACATTTAACTGTATGCTTTCCAGTTTTTCGTGGCAAACGAAGCACCGTCTTGCAATGTGGACATTTGCGAAAACGACGTGTTTTAATTTCTTTGACCCTGCGAATTGGCAAAGAAATTTTCGCGCGAGCAGGGTTCCAAATCTTCATAAACCTTTTGTTTTCCAAACGTCTTTTATCAATATTTCGGGAAAAGGCTCTAAAAATAATCCAAATCAGGACAGCTGACATCAAACTACTAATAATTTTAGAATTAATAAAAGAATTAGCAACTATCAAAGTAAAATATGCCCCCATTAAAGCGATATATAATTGATCTGTACCATATCTTCCATACATAAAATGCGCCAACTTATTTTTAATATTTCTCATTTTACTCACTCCTCTTTAATACGTTCATAATTAGCACCCAAAGAATATTTTTGCAAGACAAATACCGCAACATAACTTGTCTAATCCGCTTATGGGAATACCAAAGCCTTGGCTTTGCTGCTGATACACACGACCGCTACTTTGTATTTGACTTAATATTCTTTGATATTCAAGATTATTCGGTTCCATTTGCACTGCTGTTTTCGCATGATTTAACGTTGTGATATTGTTGCCTAAACTTGAATTTACAATTGCACTGTAATAGTACCACTTTGCATTCCTACTTGGGATATCGGCCAGCACATTGAGTGCTTCTTTAAAATATCCTGCATTCAAATAGCTAGTAACCGAATCAAATTCGGAATATTCATGTCGTGGGTTTTGACCAGCATTGAAAGAACCAAAGCCTTCAAAAGGGTTAAAGTCTCGAAATGGATCATCTCCTGAAGCGTTACTGTTTTGAGTAGTTTTGCCTCTTTTTACCTGTTCGTAAGCAGCGTTAATTTCACTCATTTTCCTTGAGGCATCAGCCCTTCCTTGATTCAAATCTGGATGGTATTTTTTCGCTAGTTTGCGATAAGCTTTAGTGATTTCTTCCTTCGAATCAGTTGAAGAAACACCAAGCACTTCATAAGGATTGGATAACATTATCGGTGTACCTCCTTTGTCTTATTTTTTTCTGCTTCATACTTTGTCCAAACACCAGAGTAAAGGATATTTTCAATCAGTTCTTTATCTTGATTAATTGGAAGTTGTTTATAATTTTCAATGCAGTCAGCCATAAGCAGATTTAAAATATCACGGAAATTTTCAGATGATGACGTAATCAACGGATTATAGCGCTCATTTTTTATATCAGATTTTAAATCCATACAAGCATCCATTATATAAATAAACTTGCCTAGCGATGCTCCAAAAGTTCGTAATTTTTCCTCATATTTATCTTCCCTAAAAATGAAAATTTCTCCCATTAGTTTTCCAAAGCAATTTGCAGGAATATCTGGATTTAATTCTCCTGATTTTTCAATTTCATAAAGCTCAGAAAGACACTTGCGAGTTGCAGTACATTGATTTGGATATTGTGCTGCAATACGATTATATTCTTTTTCAAACAGTTTTGATTCTAGAAGTGACAGTATATTTCTATCATCTGTCCAATCGTCAAGAAATTTGTAATAGGCGAGTACTACATTCATGTCAGCGGCATAATTCATGATTTCATTCTGTAAGTATTCGTGTGCCTTAAAAGGATGAATGATGCACCGCTCTGTTTGTATTTCGATCTCAGTTTTATAAAGTGCAGAAAGAAACAAGACAAGAAAAGTCATGTCATAAGTAATTGTTAAACGGCTTAGTATTCCGTGACGGGTCCCTAGTGTCTTACATAACCCGCAATAACATGCCTTATAGTGTGTTTTTTCTTCCACCACTAACTTATCTAGATTTACCACTACATAGCCAAACATAATATTCACCTGCCCTATTTATATTCTTCACCTGCAATTGTTACTTTTCATATTTTCTTTTATATCTTTATGCACAAGTATATACTCAGGAGTTATACATGTTTGTCCTGCATTTAAGTGCTTGTCCCATAATATTCTTTTAGCAACTAATTCTAAATTAGCCATCTGAATATTAAATTAATATTTCCAATTAGCAATCTATCATCTGTACAAATTATACAGCATATTATTATAAATTCCCACTGTCTTTTAAATCATTCTAACATTATTAATGATATTAAAAAGTGTGTTTTTACATTTATTAGGTCTCTGATGCAGTCCCATTGTAAAATATGGAAGCGTATGCAGACAGATTTTACTTGCTCCCATAACGTCGAAAAAACCACCAGAATTCAGCGGTTCTCCATTCTGACTCAGGAACATAACCATTTTAATGGAACCTCTATTTATTTAATACTTTTTCAATAAATACATTTACTAGTCTCGAATCAAATTGAATTTCTGCGTTTTTTAGTAATTCCGATATAACAACTTCTTCTGGTAGTGCACCTCTGTAACTTCCCTCACTTGTCATTGCATCATAAGCATCCACTATAGTTATGATTCTTGATACAAATGGTATTTCCTCCCCTTTTAATCCTTTTGGATATCCCGTGCCATCCCATCTCTCATGGTGATGCAGTACATAGCTAGCAATATCAGACATATCATTTACTGTATTTAGTATTCTATAGCCTATTTCTGGATGACGCTTAATTTCATTCCATTCACCCTCTGTGAGTTTGCCTGGCTTATTAAGTATATTTTCATCTATGGCTATTTTACCTATATCATGAAGTAATCCAATGCTTTTTAGTTCTTGAATATCATATTCAGAAAGTCTAAGCGCTTCTCCCATGCTTTTGCATAATGATGAAACTCTATGAGAGTGCTGTTCTTCCCTTTTATTTTTTTCGTGAAGTGTTTTAATGATAGCCTCTATTGTTTTTCCTCTCATACTTGGACTTTCAAAGAGTTTTTTCTTATACATATGATCTTCTGCTTTTTTAAATATTTCTTCAGTTTTTTCTTCCTCAGTATTCTTAGTTCCATAACCAAAGGAGATAGAAATATTAATTGAACCTATTTTTTCTCTTAATGAAAAATCATTGATACGTTTAATTATTTGTTCTGCTTCAAAACCATCAGTTTTAGGTAATATAATAACGAATTCATCACCACCAAGTCTTGCAATAATATCATCAGCCCGACATCCAAGCTTTAGTACTTCTGCTACTTTTTTAAGAAGCTCATCACCCATTTCATGCCCAAAAGAGTCATTGATAAGTTTTAATCCGTTTACATCACCCATAACAATGGTAAGTGGAAAGTTTCTTTCTGTATCAAGTCTTCTTAACTCCTCTTCGTAAAATCTACGATTATAAAGACCTGTTAGCTGATCATGAAAGCTTAGTAATTCTATTTGCTTTTGATTTATTCTTTCAACCGTAACATCTCTGAATACCAAAACTGATCCCTTAATATCTCCATAATTATCTTTTATACGAGAAACATTATAGGAAATCATTTTTTTCTTGTATTCCTTTGTAATTAATATTTTATATTCAATTGGCTGATTTACTATCATACTTTCCAATATTTTTTTTACAGGGTTGTCACTCTTTTCCTCTGTATCCTCATCTACAATATTGAATACATCTTCAAATTTTACTGCTATTGCCTCTTCTTCTTCCCATCCTATTATTATCTCCGCTGCCTTATTTAGCATTGTAATATTACAATTTATGTCTGTAACTATAACTCCTTCTCCAACGGATAATAATGTCGTCCTTAACAATTCCTTTTCCTCGGCTAGTGTCTTTTCTGCAATATATTTGAGAGTTATGTCCCTACTTATTGCAATAATTTCATTTTGTCTACATTTAACTATTCGAAGTTCATAGTATCTGTTTCCCTTTGGTGTATCTATATCATATTCAAAGCTCTCCAAAGAATTGTTTTCAAGAGCTTTCTTGATTTTTTGAAAACCTGTTTCCGCTATTTTAGGTGAAAGAACCTCCCAAAGAGTTTTTCCTATAAACTCTTCTTTTGTCATTATTAGCATGGAATCCTCACTTGTATGGCAATCTTTGAAAACGCCTTTTTCATCTACAATGAATATAATGTCAGGAATAGCACTTACTATTGCGCTGTTTCGCTCTTCACTTTTTTTCAGATTATCTTCACTTTCTATTAGCTTTTCATATTGCCATCTAAGTTCTTCTTCTATAGCCGATAGTTCACTAAATGACTGCTCTATTTCTTCATTTGATGCTAGTAACTCCTCTTGACTATCACTTAAGGCATCATTTGCTTGTAATAATTCTCTAGTTCGCGTCGTAACCTTTATTTTCATGGCTAAGTTCCCTAATATTAAGAGAATTATTATTGATATAGCAAAAACTATTAACCAAATATAATGCGTTAGTGTTTGGTAGATTGTCTTTTTTTTATCTATAAAGCTAAAGGGTGAATAATCCTTATCATCACCTATTATTATCGTTCTACCCAATTTTTTTTCATCAAGGTATGTGTCTTTATATATAGACTCCTTTTGAGGATTTACAGTTTCTTGGTTACTAGTACATTATGTGAAATGATTAATTTAATTAACTTATTTATATTCCGATATACTTTTAAGTCATTAAAATTTAGTTACTACTCAGGCATTCCCTATAGGGAATGCCTGTGATAATATAAAACTATGGTCGTAGACCTCCTGTCTAAAAATAGGTATTACAAATTAAAGGGAGCCGAGAGGCGTC
>JBLHPD010000007.1:0-50722 GCA_047624165.1 Clostridium sp.
ATTTTAACGATTAGTTCCATTAATATAACCTCCTATAATTTAGCTATTTAGCATTTAAGTCATATTGATTTAATTTGTAGTATTTAATAATTATAACATATCTATCTATCCTTTTTTTATAATTTTAATTAAACTACGTTAGATATCATATCCTATGCGTTTAATTTTAAAAGTTAATTATTCATATTAAAATTATCTTTCTAATGATATCTTCAGATAGATTATAAGAATATGTAAGTCTAGTAATTGAAAATCAACATGCAAGTTATGTATTTGCAAGGAATATGTCAGCCCAAACGGGTTTATTTTAAGCTTAGATGGCAAGAATAACTATTGAGTTAAAAAATATAATAATCATAACTATAAGACAAACTATACACTTAATACCACATTACGTATAAAAATCCTAGAAAAAAATCTGTTTTTGTGATATATTTATTAGAATATAGATAAAACTTACGAGTGAGCTTGCTTACAAGTAAGCTTGATTACAAGTAAGCTTGCTTACAAGTAAGCAAGCTCATATGTATGCTAACTTATAAGTAAAGGAAAATACAGGTAAGGAATCTTATAAGAAAACTACCTAACTTGTAAGGGAGATTAAAAGGAAGGTGACAAATATGGAAAATAAAATTACTTCATCAAATTTTATAAGAAACATTGTTATAGAAGATTTAGAAACAGGAAAACATAAGAAAATAGTTACTCGTTTTCCACCAGAGCCGAACGGATATTTGCACATTGGGCATGCAAAATCAATTATCTTAAATTTTGAACTCGCAGATGAATTTAACGGTAATACAAACTTGCGTTTTGATGATACTAACCCAGCAAAAGAAGATACAGAGTACGTTAACTCCATAGAAGAAGATGTAAGATGGCTTGGTTTCCAGTGGGATAATTTATATTTTGCATCAAATTATTTTGATGAAATGTATGAACGTGCTGTATTATTAATAAAAAAAGGTAAAGCTTATGTATGTGATTTAACAGCTGGAGAGATGAAAGAATACAGAGGTACTCTAAGGGAGCCAGGGAAAGAAAGCCCCTACAAAAACAGAACCGTAGAAGAAAATTTGAACCTATTTGACCGTATGAGAAAAGGTGAATTCGTTGATGGAAAAAAGGTTTTAAGAGCTAAAATCGATATGAGCTCTCCTAACATAAACATGAGAGATCCAATAATTTATCGCATATCTCATGCAGTGCATCATAATACAGGAGATAAATGGTGCATTTACCCTATGTATGATTATGCTCATCCAATAGAAGATGCGATTGAAGGGATTACACATTCAATTTGTACCTTAGAATTTGAAGATCATAGGCCTCTATATGATTGGGTTGTAAACAATTGTGAAATGGAGAATAAACCAAGACAAATTGAATTCGCAAGATTAAATATAACTAATACCGTAATGAGCAAAAGAAATCTTAAACAATTAGTAGATGAGGGCATTGTAGATGCATGGGATGACCCTCGTATGCCAACTGTAGCGGGACTAAGGCGTCGTGGCTATACGCCTTGCGCTATACGTAATTTTTGTAGAGAAATTGGAGTCGCAAAATCTAACAGCACTGTAGATGGTCAAATGCTAGAGCATTTTATAAGAGAAGATTTAAGTCGTAAAACGCCTAGAACCATGGCAGTTTTAAAACCATTAAAAGTAGTTATTACAAATTACCCAGAATCTCAAGTGGAAATGCTTGAAATTGAGAATAATCAAGATGACCCATCAATGGGAACTCGCCAAGTATCATTCTCAAGAGAAATATATATAGAACAAGAAGATTTCATGGAAAATCCACCAAAGAAATACTTTAGATTGTTCATAGGTAACGAAGTAAGACTAAAGGGTGCATATTTTATAAAATGTAATGAAATGATTAAAGACTCTGACGGAAATGTATGTGAACTACATTGTACGTATGATCACGACACTAAGAGTGGTAGTGGATTTACAGGAAGAAAAGTTAAGGGAACGATTCACTGGGTAGATGCAATAAATGCAGTGAGTTCAGAATTCAGATTATATGAACCTTTGATTTTAGATGAAGCACAAGAAGAAGGAAAAACTTTTTTAAATCAAATAAACCCAAATTCAATAGAGATTTTGCAGGGGTTTGTAGAACCAAATATGAAGGGTTCAAAAGCACAAGATAAATTCCAATTCTTTAGACATGGGTATTTTAATGTAGATTCTAAATACAGCACTGAAGATAAAATGGTGTTTAACAGAATAGTATCTTTAAAAAGTTCCTTTAAAATTAACAAATAAAGTTTTAATAATATTTAAAAGCCAGTATAAGATTTTATCTTGTACTGGCTTTTAAATATTATAATATTCTAGTGTCTATTTCTTCTTTAATTCTTGTTATAAAGGAGTCTAAAGCAATTGCACCTTCATCACCATTTTTACGGCTTCTAACAGATACTTCATTAAGTTCAGCCTCTTTTTCACCTACTATTAGTAGGAACGGAGCTCTTTCGTTACGAGCTTCACGAATTTTGTACCCTATTTTTTCAGCTCTAAAGTCTGCCTCGACTCTAATGTTTGAGGTTTTTAACTTAGAGACTACCTCTTGAGCATAATCATGATACTTTTCAGAAATAGGTAATACCTTAACTTGTAATGGTGCAAGCCAAGTTGGGAAAGCACCAGCATATTTTTCTATTAGTATTGCAAGTGTTCTCTCGTAGCAACCAATTGAAGTTCTATGGATAACATATGGACGTTTTTTAACTCCATCTTTATCAACATAAGTCATGTCGAATCTTTCAGGTAGTGCGAAGTCAATTTGTACAGTAATTATAGTATCTTCTTTACCATGAACATTTTTGATTTGAAGATCAAGCTTAGGTCCGTAGAAAGCAGCTTCATCAATAGCTGTTACATAGTTTATTCCTAAGTGGTCTAATATTTCCTTCATCTTGGATTCAGTGTCTTCCCAAGCAGCAGGGTTATCAATATACTTTTCTTTATTGTTCCTATCCCCTTTAGAGAATCTGTATGTGATATCATTTTCAAGTCCTAATGTTTCCATGAAATATTTAGTTAAAGCTACAACACCTTTAAATTCTTCTTCTAATTGATCGGGTCTAACAACTAAATGACCTTCAGAAATAGTGAATTGTCGTACCCTTATTAGGCCATGCATTTCACCTGAAGACTCATTCCTAAATAATGTTGAAGTTTCCGCATATCTAATTGGAAGGTCACGATAACTCTTTTGATCTGCATTATAAATTGTAAATTGGAATGGGCATGTCATTGGACGAAGTGCCATAACTTCCTCGTCTTTAGATTCATCACCAAGGACAAACATTCCTTCTTTATAATGGTCCCAGTGGCCAGACATTTTATATAAATCGCTCTTAGCCATAAGAGGAGTCTTAGTTATAACATAGCCTCTTCTTTCTTCCTCATCTTCAACAAAACGTTGTAATAACTGAATTACCCTTGCACCATTAGGCATAAGTAGAGGTAAACCTTGACCTATAACATCTGACGTAGTAAAGAATTTTAGTTCGCGCCCAAGCTTGTTATGGTCCCTCTTTTTGGCATCTTCGATTTTTTCTATATGGGCATCTAAATCAGATTTTTTTGTAAATGCAGTTCCATATATACGGCTAAGCATTTTGTTTTTCTCATTGCCCCTCCAATAAGCTCCTGCAACTTGAGTTAGTTTAAAAGCCTTTATATACTTTGTAGACATCAAATGTGGTCCTGCACAAAGATCTGTAAATTCTCCATGTTTGTAGAATGATAAACTCGCATCTTCTGGCAGGTCTTCAATTAGTTGAACCTTGAAATTTTCATCTATTCCTTGCATAAAAGCTATAGCTTCAGCTCTTGGAAGTTCAAATCTTTCTATTGGTAAATCTTCTTTAACGATTTTTTTCATTTCTGCTTCGATTTGTACAATTTCATCAGCAGAGAAAGAACCCTGTTTATCAAAATCGTAGTAGAAACCTCCATCTATAGCAGGTCCGATGGCAAGTTTAGCGTTAGGAAATAATCTTTTTACCGCTTGTGCCAAAATATGGCAAGCTGTATGTCTAAAGGCTCTTTGGCCTTCATCGCTATCAAAAGTTAATATGCTAAGCTCAGAATCTTCAGTAATTTTGTAACGTAGATCTACAGTTTTGCCATTAAGCATGCCAGCACAAGCAACCCTCGCAAGGCCCTCACTAATATCTCTCGCAACTTCAAATACAGTCATTTCAGATTCATAAGATTTTATTGAACCATCTTTTAATTTAATATTTATCATATATATTACTCCCTCCTAAAATTGAATTATTAAAGATAACAAGGGCATAAAAACTATGCACAAGTTTTAAAACTACAATTTTTAGAAAATAAAAAAAACCCCATCCCAATTCTAACTAAAGAAAAGGGACGAGATTATAATTTCCCGCGGTTCCACCCAAATTGTTTATAAAATAAACCACTTAATAACTATAACGGAATTACCGGACTTTATTAAAGTCGCTCAGAGGTAGTCTTCAGCTACTTTCATTTAAGAATACTTCCAGCTAAGGTATCCTCTCTCTGCAAATGTGCCATTGCTTACTCTTCTCTTCGTAGTATTAGATTATTAAATTTATATATTTCAGTATATCACTTTTAGTAAAAATGTCAAGAAGGTAAATGAAATTAATATTATATGTAAATGAAATTAATATTATATGAAAAATCGGAACAAATAACTCTTATAACTATAGTTTATTTTACTATTTTAAATTGTGGCGCATAAATATTTTTAGAAAGTACATCAAAGATAAATCCTTGATTCTTAAGACCCTCAATAATCTCTGGTAAGGCTTGTACAGTTGTAGTCTTTGGATTTAAATCATGCAATAATATAACAGGATGTTTTTTTTGACTACTTTGAGTTAAGACTGCTTGTACAATTTTATCTTTCTTCTGACAAAATGCTGAAGCGTCAGTGGAATCGACATTCCAATCAAAATATTTATAATCAGTCATGTTCATTTGTTTAATTATAGTGTTCATTATTTGAATACCACCATAATTACAACTTATAGTATTATTAGAACCACCTGGGTATCTTATAATATGATTAGACTGTTTTCCAGTTATTTCTGTAAGAAATTCATCTAATTTTTTTACATCATTAATAAAATTTTCTGGTGATGCATAAATATTTTTATAATCATGGCTGTAAGTGTGATTAGCCAAAGCATGTCCATCATCAGAAATTTGTTTATATAAATATTTTAAGTTAGGATGACCATTTACGAAAAAAGTTGCTTTAATATCATATTGTTTTAAGATTTTTAAAATTTGTAAAGTATTGTTTGATGGCCCATCATCAAAGGTTAGATAAGCAATTTTAGTATTATCTAATTTTTCTTTAAATAAGTTGTTATTTTGTTTGATGGTACTTCTGAGATTTATGTTTTGTGATTTTAAATTCTTATTATCTGTGTGAATTTGTACTATTTGTTGTAATAATAAATTGCTTTTATTTTCACTAGCGACTACAGTTGTTTGACTTACTGCAGTTCTTATAAGTAAAGAAATACATAAAGTAAAAGTGAAAATTTTAACTAATAAAAATCTTAATGCACGCTTATTTTGTCTTTTTTTTCTTTGTGAAATTCTCATATTACCATCCTCCTTTTTGTATAAGAGACAATCAAGAAAATATCTATATTAATTTATAATAGTTTCTAAATTAGTAACTGTTTTTGCAACCGTGGAATTTGTTTCGTTGAGCTGAGAATTTGCTTTTGTTAAAGCATTATTTTCAACTTTTAAGGACTCTAATTCAATTATTAAAGATTGGGTTCTGATTGCATTATCTTTAATTTTAAAACTATTTATAGAGCAAACATATATTGATCCTACAAATAAAACATTAAAAAATATAATAACAAACACATTTTTCTTTCTCATTTACATTCTCCTTTTTAAATATTGCCAATATAAACTATAATAAACTATAATGCATTATAATGTATTACGATAAGGTTACAATAACGGTGCAATTATCTTAAAAATATCTTGAAAATATAAATAATGACTAAAATATCATGTGTTTCACAACTCATTAACTTAATATGTAAAACAGTACAGTTTTATGGTTAGGATTGTATAATAATGTTGATGAAAAAGTATAAGAAAAAAAATAAAATAAAATTATAAAAACTATTAATAAAAACGGTAATTAGACGATAATAATAATGTTATGGCAAAAAAAATATAAAATGGCGTTCAATTGTATATAAATGCCAATAGGAGGGTAATTGGTGAATGCGAAAAAAAAGGAATTAATTAAAATTGCAAGAGAAAAATTAACAGCGAAAGCTGATGGAAACAATAGTGAGTGCTTATTTTATGATAATGTCGCATTGGATGGAATGCCACTTAAAGTAACTACTATATATGCTTTAATTGGTGGACTTTGGATATTATTTTCAGATAGAATTTTAAATGCTTTTGTTGAAAGTAAAACCTTAATCTTACGTATACAAACAATAAAGGGTATAGGTTATGTCCTTATATCATCTTTTATATTATATTTTTTGATTCGTGAATATACTAAGAAAAGTAAAAGATGGTCGAGTAAATTAAAAGAAAATTATGAAGAAATTCAAGCTACATATGAACAATTAATAGCTGCAGAAGAGGAACTAAGGGCGCAATATGATGAATTACATGAAAATCAAGTAATGATTGAAAAAAGTGAAGAGAGATATAAGTTAGCGTTAGAAGGTTCCAATGATGCTATATGGGAAATTGACCTCATAACTAAAGAATTTTTTTGCTCAGATAAATTTAGCGACATTACGGGGTATGATAAAGCTTCTATAACTACCATTAAGAATTTATTGAAGTTAGTTGTTGAAGAAGATAGAAGAGGTGCAGTAGAAGATTTTAATAATCACATTAATGGCAAAACATTATATTACCAAAGTAATGTAAAAATTAAATTTAATGGCGGCGGATATAAGTGGGTTTTAATTAGAGGTAAGTGTCTAAGAAATAAAAAGGGAGTTGCAAATAAAATTTCAGGCTCTGCTACAGATATATCTGCTCAAAAGGATTTTGAAGAAAAGATTAATAGATTGCAGTACTATGATTTATTAACGGACACACCTAATAGGAAATTATTTATTAATACATTAGAAAATGAAATCATTAAGGCAAATGATAAACCTGTTAAATTTGCTGTGTTGTTTATTGACTTAGATAATTTTAAAGAAATTAACGATACTTTAGGTCATGAATATGGAGATAAAGTGTTAAAAAATGTTGCAATATCATTTAAAGATTCTATTAGAGAGGGAGACATTGTTTCAAGGGTAGGAGGAGACGAATTTTTTATTATGATGAAAAATATTGAGGACTACTCTGAGATAAGTTATCTTTGTAAAAAACTGCTAAGCTCATTAAACTGTCAGGTAAGTATAGACGATAAGCACGTATATGCGTCAGCGAGCATTGGTATTACTGTATTCCCAGATGATGGTCGTAAAACTTATATACTACTTAAAAATGCTGATACCGCAATGTATAGCGCTAAATACAATGGTAAATCTAAATACTCATTTTTTAACAAGGGTATGAGTGATGTGGTTGTAAGACGTGTTGAAATAGAAAAAGGGCTAAGGAGTGCTTTAGAAGATAATGAGCTCGAAATTTATTATCAACCACAAATAGATATTATAAACAATAAAATAAAAGGATTTGAAGCACTTTTAAGATGGAATAGTTCTGAACTTGGCAGAATATCCCCAGAAGAGTTTATACCTGTTGCAGAGCAAAGTGGACTAATAATTCCTATGGGTAACTGGGTTATAAAAAATGCGTTTCTTCAAAATAATTTGTGGAAAAGCAAAGGGTACCTGTATGACACTATTGCAATAAATCTATCTGCAATTCAACTGCAAAATGACAATTTCGAAAAAAACCTAAAAAATATTATAGTTGAAACAAAGGTTAATACGAGATTTGTGGAGCTAGAAATTACAGAAAGTATTTTGATGAAGGATTTTGATAAGAGTATTAAATTACTTAACGAGATTAGAGGTCTTGGTATAAATATTGCCTTAGATGATTTTGGAACAGGATATTCTTCTCTTAGTTATTTAAAACGGTTACCTATAAATACATTAAAAATAGACAAGTCATTTATAGACAATATTGTTATAAATGATAGAGAAAGAGCAATAGTAGATGGAATTATACAACTTGCACAAAAAATTGACTTAGATGTTATTGCAGAAGGAGTAGAAAGTAATGATCAAATTAAACTACTACAAAGCATGGGCTGCAATCAAATACAAGGCTATTATTTCAGTAAACCTCTTCCAGCGGATGAAATAGAAGAGAAATTCCTAAAAACTAATCTAATCAAACCTTATAATTAAAAATAAAAGGGCATGTAATTTCAATAAGTGATATATATAATAGCTACACATAAATAACAAAAATGCATACTAGCATCTTTGTTATTTATTTATGTGCCTTAATAACGTTTTAAGTAATTATAATTTGTTAATGATCATATTATATAAATTTTTTTCATCCTTACCTACTAATAGTTCCTTATCTACAATGGCTATAGGAGTGACTTTGCATTTATGACATTTACCAATACATTTTTTTGTAGATATTTTTATATCAGGGTGAGTTTCGGTTATCATAGAAATAATAGTGTCGGTACATTTATTTTTTTTGCATAATTTGACTTTCATATTATCAGCTCCTTTGTATACCTATATAATATGCTAAATGTTGAGAGAATATAATACTGAGCAAACTTTAGATTGCTTAGATAATTTTAAATATAATTTTGATGAAATTTAAGGTATAATGAAAGTTAGAAAGTTAATTTATAAGTTATTGTTATATTTGTAATTTAAATGATAGCCAGAAGGTATACGTTAGTAGTAAGAGGGGTTACGCACATAACAATTAGTAATCGTTATCCCTCACTTAGAATTACAAGGGGGAATGGTTAGATGGTGAAAAAGGATATTGTCATTTTACTAGCAATAATGGCATTTTTTGCAACGTTGACTATAAGCAAACAACGGGTAGAGGCAAGTGGAAATATTATGACGTTTAATTATTCATCAACGTATAATAAAAGTAATAATGACGTTGCGCATGAAAGCATACCTGAAACTGGATATGAATTGCTATCATATGAGCATTTATTACAGTACAGGCAAAGCATATTAAAAGAAAATTCTCAAAAACAAGCTCAGTTAGACATTTTAGAAAAAAAAATTAGACTACTTGTAGGCGATAATATAAATAAATTTGGAATGGTTTACTATGACATAAATTCAAAGAAATTTATTGAGATAAATTCGGACAAGCAGTTTGCAGCTGCCAGTACAATAAAGGTACCTATAAATATGCTTATGTATGATATGGTGCAGGATAAAAAAATTGATATGAATGAAAAATTAAAATATAAAGAATGTGATTTTGAAGAGGGTGCAGGAATACTTCAAGAAAATGACCTAATTAACCCCATTGCTTTAAAGACTTTAAGTGACTATTCAATAATATATTCCGATAATATAGCCATAAATATGATTTTAGGAAAAGTGGGTAATGGTAATAAATATAATTATATTGAAAAAATCGTTGGTCATCCTATAGTTCATGAAGGAAATAATATTACGCCAAAGGATTCTTTTAAAATTTTAGAAAGATTATATCTAAATCCTGAGAATAATAAATACTACGGTGCTATGATTGAAACCATGAAAAAAACAATGTACCATGATAGGATAGACAAGTATATACCTAGAGAAATTGTAGCTCATAAAATTGGGGACTTTGCACCATATGTAAATGATATAGCAATTGTATGCAAGGAGAATCCATATATTATTGTTGTTTTTACAAAGGAGGTTTCAGAGGCAAACGAAGTTATAGCAAAAGTATCTAAGATGGTATATGACGCACAGAAATAATAGTTAACGATATTACTCTACCAAAGTAGATAGTATAAGCTCTATGCCTTAGTAAATTATCAAAAGTATATATTAGGTAAATTAATTTACCTAATATATACTTTTTCATTTTAATCTATATTAAAAAGAACTTAAAAATGTAATTAACTACTTCAGAAGGGAGGATAGTAAATGACTATTTAAAAATACTCATAAATAAAAGGAGGAGGAGGGATTCCCTTCTGAAGTGGAATTAATGTATCCTACTATAGTATATGGTAAATAAGAAGATTTGCTACAAGTACTATTTTCATAATTGTTAAATATATCCTTAAAATATTATTAAACATTTAAAATACATAGTGAATCATGTATAATGATACTAAATAGTAATTATATAGAAAGGTGTGAGTAAAAATGACTTATATGAAAAAATATGAAGAATGGTTAAACAATGAGTACTTCGATGAAAAGACCAGAGAAGAATTAAGGTCAATAGGTGGAGATGATAAAGAAATACAAGATAGATTTTATATGGATTTAGAGTTTGGAACAGCAGGGCTAAGAGGGAAATTAGGTGCTGGACTTAACAGAATGAATTTATACATAATTTCAAGAGCAACTCAAGGGCTTGCAGATTACATTAAGGATTATGGCAAAGAGTATATGGATAGAGGGGTAGCAATAGCTTACGACTGCAGACATTACTCTGAGGAATTTGCAGCTAGAGCAGCACAAGTTTTAGCAGCGAATGGAATAAAGGCTTATTTATTTGAACAGTTAAGACCTACTCCAGAATTATCTTATGCGGTAAGAACATTAGGTACTGCTTCAGGAATTGTAGTAACTGCTAGCCATAACCCCAGGGAATACAACGGATATAAAGTATATTGGGAAGATGGCGCTCAAATTTTATCATCTACAGCAAATGGAATAACAAAAAAGATCCAGAGCATTTCGGATTTTAGTACTATAAAAATTATGGACATGGAAGAAGCAAAGGAAAAAGGATTAATAGTAATGCTTGGGAAAGCTATGGATGATGAGTATACAGAGAAGGTAAAGGGCCTTGCTATAAGTGAAGACATAGATAAAGATATAAAAATTGTATATACGCCTCTAAATGGTACAGGGAATATGCCTGTAAGGCGCGTTCTAAAAGAAAGAGGCTTCACTAATATAATAGTAGTACCAGAACAAGAAAACCCAGATCCAGACTTTACAACAGTAGGATACCCAAACCCAGAGGATGTAAAAGCGTTTAAATATGCAAGGGAGCTTGGGAAAAAAGAAGGAGCAGAATTGTTAATAGCTACAGATCCAGATTGTGATAGACTTGCCATAATGGTTAAAGGTAGAGATGGAGAATATGTTGCCTTTAATGGCAATCAAACAGGAGCAATACTCATAAAATATATTATAGAAGGAATGAAAGAAAAAAGCACACTTCCGAGTAATGCGGCTATAGTAAAATCCTTAGTAACAGGGGATTTAGGAAGAGCTATAGCAAAAAAATATGGGGTAGAAACATTTGAAGTACTAACAGGCTTTAAAAATATTTGTGGGAAAATACATGATTTTAAAAAAGACAACAGCTTTGAATTTATATTTGGATACGAAGAGAGCATTGGTTATGTTGCTGGGACTTTCGTTCGCGATAAAGATGCAGTAATAGCCTCAATGCTTTTATGTGAAGCGGCAGCCTACTATAAAACACAAGGGAAAACCCTAATAAATATACTAGATGATATATACACAGAATTTGGATATTATAGAGAAGACCTAATATCTATAGTTTTAGAAGGTATAGAAGGTCAAGAAAGAATCTCTAGAATGATGATAGAATACAGAAAAGATTATCTAAAGACTATAGGTAGTGCAAAGCTTACTAAGTTTATAGATTATGAAATAGAAAAATCTTATGACCTAGTTAATGGAACGCAGGAACCTAGTGGAATAGAAAAATCAAATGTACTTAAGTTCTATTTTGATGATGAGAGCTGGTATGCTGTAAGACCTTCAGGGACAGAGCCAAAAATTAAAATATACATGTATTCTAAGGGAAAAACTTTGAATGCGGGAGAAGCAAAATTGAAAGAAATGAAAGATGTAATTATAGCAAAACTTCAAAGCACCAAATAGAAGTATTAATTGAAATTATGTATTAAAGGGATCAGTTAAGTGTTGAAATCAGTACAGTTATATAGAATAAAATGTAATTTTATGCAGAAAAAATGTAATTTTCTGATGAAAGTATTGTATTTAAGTATTTAAAGGACTATACTTAAATAGAAATAAATAGAAATATATAGAAGTGATAGAAATAAATAGAAACGAATAATAGAAAAAATAGAAATAACAGAATTAATAGAAAAAATAAAAAAATAAGTTTAATGATTACACATGAATTGTGACGTGAAGATAATTTTTCATTGCATTAATTGTTGGGTATTTTGTCAATTAAGGCACTGAGGGTTCAGTGCCTTAATTTTTTGAAAATATATTAACTAGAATAAGCCTTGCATCTACAATGGAAAGAAGAAAGTTTAAAAAAATTACAATAATACATATAATTAATGACCATAAAGAATAAATAACAACTGATAATTATTATTTATTCTTAGAAATATAAGGGGGTAAAATAAATGAATAAGATTGTATCTTTAGAAAAAATTAGACCATTACTTAAAGACGGGATGTCAATAATGATAGGTGGATTTTTAGCCTGTGGAACACCAGAAAAGATGATAGACTTATTAGTAGAAGCAAATGTTAAAGACTTAACTATAATAGCAAATGATACAGGTTATGTAGATAGAGGCATAGGCAGACTTGTAGTAAATGGCCAAGTTAAAAAGGTTATAGCTTCTCATATAGGAACGAATGCTGAAACAGGAAGACTTATGCAAGAAGGGAAAATGGAAGTAGAACTTTCACCACAAGGAACATTAATTGAAAGAATAAGGGCAGCGGGTGCTGGTCTTGGTGGAGTGCTTACATTTACTGGAGTTGATACTATTGTAGAAGAGGGAAAACAAAAAATTACAGTAGAGGGAAAAGAATATTTACTAGAGCTTCCAATAAAAGCAGATTTAGCACTTGTTTATGCAAGTGTAGTAGATGAACTTGGAAATGCAGTTTATTATGGAACAACAAGAAACTTTAACCCAATTATAGCTACTGCAGCAACTACCGTAATAGTACAAGCAGGAAAAATTGTTAAAGCTTCCGAGCTTGATCCAAATAATGTTGTTACTCCAGGTGTTTTGGTTGATTATATTATAGGGGAGGTTAACTAATATGATTACAGATAGTAAACTTGCAAAAGAAGTTATTGCAAAAAGAATTGCTAAAGAATTAAAAGATGGACAACTAGTTAATTTAGGTATAGGACTTCCAACAATGGTTACAAACTATATTCCGGAAGGCGTACATGTTACTTTCCAATCAGAAAATGGCATGGTTGGTATGGGAGCATCTCCAGCAAAAGGAGAAGAAAACAATGAAGTAGTTAATGCAGGTGGTCAATTTAGTACAATACTTCCTGGCGGAATGTTCTTTGATAGTTCTACATCTTTCATGTTAATAAGAGGCGGGCACGTTGATATGACCGTTCTTGGAGCACTAGAAGTAGATCAAAAAGGCGACTTAGCTAATTGGATTGTACCAGGTAAGATGGTCCCAGGTATGGGTGGTGCTATGGATTTATTAGTAGGAGCTAAAAAGGTTATTATTGCAATGCGACATACAGCTAAAGGGACTCCTAAAATATTAAAGAAATGTACATTACCACTAACTGCAAAAGGACAAGTTAACCTTATAGTTACAGAACTTGGAGTAATGGAGGTTACGAGTAAAGGACTTGTGCTTACTGAAATTCATAAAGATACAACAGTTGAAGAAGTTATATCACTTACGGAGGCTGATTTAATCATATCAAAAGATTTAAAAATAATGGATGTATAAATAAACAAACAAAAAGCAAGTAATATTGCACTATTACGTACAGTATTACTTGCACAATATAAAAATGATCCATATGCCATAAATATTTATAATAATTCTAAAAGAATGATTTTAACATATACTATATGTATACGTATACAATTAAAGTGATATTTAAATAAAAAACCATAGGGGATTTAAAATGCTAAATATAAAATATTAGTTATTATATTTAACATATTAAATAAACATAAAATAGGGGGGAAGTATAATGTTAGGACTTATTGGTATTATCATTTCTTTAGGACTCTTAATGTATTTGGCCTACAGAGGGATTTCAGTTCTTGTTTTAGCGCCAATTTTAGCTATACTAGCTGTTTTGTTCCAAACAGGACAGAGCCATCTTTTGGCTACCTATACAGAAGTTTTCATGGTTAATTTTGCAGCATATGCTAAGACATATTTCCCAGTATTCTTACTTGGAGCAATATTCGGTAAAATAATGGATGATTCAGGAGCTGCTAAATCTATAGCTTATGCAATTAGTAGTAAGCTAGGTAAAGATAAAGCAATACTGGCCGTAGTTTTATCTTGTGCCATATTAACTTATGGTGGTGTTTCTTTATTTGTAGTTGCATTTGCAGTATATCCTATTGGAGCAGAATTGTTTAGAGAATCACAAATTCCAAAAAGATTTTTACCTGCGGCTATAGCACTTGGTGCGTTTACATTTACTATGACAGCATTGCCAGGAACACCACAAATACAAAATGCTATTCCAATGCCTTTCTTTGGAACGAATGCTTATGCAGCTCCAATTATAGGGATTATAGGCTCGGCGATAATGTTTGGTGGCGGTATGTTTTGGCTTACAAGAAGATCAAAAAAAGCTATGGCATTAGGAGAAGGATATGGTGTTCATACAGAAGAAGCAGCAAAAGAAGTTGATTTCTCTAAATTGCCTAAACTTTCACTCGCTATAACTCCAATAATTTTAGTACTAGTTGTTAATTATTTATTAGGTAAATATGTTTTTTCCACAATGGATGGTGCATACTTAAAAGACTTTGGAACTACCGTATCAAAAGTACAAGGCATATGGAGTTTAATTGGAGCATTAGTTATTGCTGTAATTGTTAGTTTAATTATATTTTGGAAATATTTTGAAAGTGCTAAAAATACAGTTAATAAAGGTGCTATAGGATCACTCCTTGCAATTGCCAATACCGCTTCAGAAGTTGGTTATGGAAACGTTATTAAAACATTGGGAGGATTTGCTATACTTCAAGCTGGGATACTTGCTATACCAGGAACACCTCTTATTTCACTAGCAGCATCTACTAGTATTCTAGCAGGTATAACCGGTTCAGCCTCAGGTGGTATGAGTATTGCACTTGGAATATTAGGTAAAACTTATATGGCAAAGGCTCAAGCTCTAGGAATCAATCCAGAAGTATTCCATAGAATAGCAGCAATGGCTTGCGGTGGACTTGATACACTTCCACATAATGGAGCAGTAATAACTTTACTAGGTATAACAGGCCTGACTCATAAACAATCATATTTCGATATAGGAATGTGTACAGTGGTTATTCCTCTTATAGCTGTAATTGTGTGTATTCTATTTGCATCTATGGGAGTTGTATAATAAGTGAAATCTTAACTCCCTATGATATAAATTGGCTACAAGCTGAGCTTAAGTAACAAACTTAATAATGGCACTAATCCCAGCTAATATTGCTGGGGTGGAAGTGCATCTAGGTAGCAAATGATAATAAAAACAATAAGGAGGTGAATCGGGTTCTATTTAAATGGAACCCAGATTATTATGAATATTAAAAACATTACAGTTGTAGGTTCTGGTACTATGGGTCATGGTATTGCTCAATTATGTGCCGAATCAGGGTTAAATGTAAATATATATGATATATCAGATGAGAATTTAAATAAAGGTTTTCAAAATATTAAGAAAAATATTTCAATGAATGTGGATAATGGCAAGTTTACAAAAGAAAAAGCGGAGGAGATTTTAAAAAGAATATCTATAGTAAAGGTATTAAAAGATGCTGTTTGTGATGCACAACTAGTAATAGAGTGTATAGCTGAGAATTTAGTAATAAAGCAAAAGGTGTATGGAGAGTTAGATTCCTTATGTGATCCAAGTGTTATACTTGCATCAAATACATCAGGGTTAAGTCCATCGGAGATAGCAAAACATTTGAAACACCCAGAAAGAATGGTTATAGCTCACTTTTGGTGTCCACCAGAATTGATTCCACTAGTAGAAGTGGTACCAGGAGAAAAAACATCTAGGGAAGTAGTTGAAAAAACGGCAGACTGGATTACATCAATAGGGAAACAACCTGTTAAAATGAAAAAGGAATGCCTTGGATTTATAGGTAATAGAATGCAACTTGCTCTCTTAAGAGAGGCTATGTATATTGTGGAACAAGGCTTTGCAGACATTGAAGAAGTTGATAAAGCAGTTGAGTATGGGCTTGGACGCCGGCTTCCAGTAACAGGACCATTATGCAGTGCAGATTTAGGAGGATTGGATATATTCGATAATATATCTTCATACTTATTCAAGGATTTATGCAATTCAGCAGAACAATCTAAGTTACTTAAGGCTAAAGTTGATGCAGGAAATTTAGGATGCAAAAGTGGGAGTGGTTTCTACGATTGGACTACAGAAGCTTTAGAAAAGAAACAAGTGGAACGTGCAGAACTACTTAGGTACTTCTTAAAAGAAGACATGAAAAATAATAAATAATATATTATGCAGGTTCGGACCACACTTTATTTGAGTGGTTGAATCGATTGATAAGAATGGAAACACTATACTTATTTTAGGAGGAATTGTTTAATGTTAGAAAACAAAATATGTATTGTTACAGGTGCAGCAAGTGGTATAGGACTAGCTATTTCGCAGACTTTTGCAAAAGATGGCGGAAAGATTGTGATGGCGGATATCAATGAAGAAAAATTGAAGATTGAAGCCAGTAAATTGGGTGTATCTTATTTCAAGACTGATTTAAGCAAGAGAGAGGACTGCAAGGCACTAGTTGATTTCACACTGGAGAAATATTCAAAGGTTGATGTTCTCGTAAACGTTGCTGGTATTCAGGTAGTAAGTCCAATTGAAGATTTTCCTGAAGATAAGTGGGATCTGATTATGAAGATAATGCTTACAGCACCATTCCTATTAACCAAATATGTATGGCCATCGATGAAACAGCAAGGCTGGGGTAGGATAATAAACATGAACTCAATGCATGGCTTGGTAGCTTCAGAATTCAAGTCAGCTTACGTTTCAGCTAAACATGGTCTTAGCGGACTGACCAAGACAGCTGCATTAGAAGGTGGACAATACGGAATAACAGTAAATTCCATATGCCCTGCATATGTAAGGACTCCATTAGTAGACGGCCAAATAGAAGCCCAGGCCAAAACTCATGGAATTTCAAAGGAAGCAGTCGTATCTGACATAATGCTACAGAAGGCCGTTATAAAGAAGCTGATCGAACCAGAAGCAATTGGTGATGTAGCGATGTTCCTATGTTCAGACGCAGGGTCACACATCACGGGATCAATGATGACTATAGATGGCGGTTGGACAGCAGGCTAAAATGAATAGGATGAGAAAATAATAACAGATCTCATTTAATAGAATATGATTAGTATAAATGCCTTCTTGATAGTTCTCTGGAAACGGGGGTTATCAAGGGCGCGTGCCAAAATAAAGGCCCATCTGAAATAGATGGGCCTTTTACATTTTTCCATATCGTTATGAGATACATCATAGCTATTAAAATGCAGTTATATGAAAAGGTTTACTTTGCTAACATCCAAAGATGTCTAATGCTTTGGATTAGCAGATACTATTTCTATAGCTTTTATAATAGCGGTAATAACATTAATGGTTTGCTGCTTGTTAATCTCAGCTAATGCTTTAGTATATATTTCACCTTGCTTAGAAACGGTATATTTCGTAGCCAAGCAGTTAAGTGCTAAAGCCTTAATATCTAATTTACACTTTTCACATTTGCAAATATTATCATATCGATTTAATACTTCTTCTAATAGTATACTTACTTCAATTTCGGAAAAATTTTTCAAAGTGTACATTGTAATTCCTCCCACTAGTAATTTTGTAAGATAACATAATATAGAAAGTATAGCACATATATTGAATATTTTACATTAAAAATATTACATGTTTTATAAATATGCCTAATGTAATATATGCACATTATGAAAAAAAAGGAAACCAAAAAAACTGTACTTAGCTATTATATAAAACCATACATGGTATAATGTATGGAGGCGCATTCAAATAAATAACAAGTCAGTATGCGAGGCAGGCTATTCTAGCCTATTTTATTTTCATGTGACTAAGTTTAAAAAAAAGGACGTGTTTTTGTGAGTTTGAGATTTATCTATGGAGGAGCGGGCAGAGGGAAAAGTACTTTCTGCTTAGATGATATAAAAACTAGAAGTATGGATGAACGTGAAAGGCCCCTAGTACTTTTGGTTCCAGAACAATTTTCTTTTCAAGCTGAAAAGAATCTTATAAAAGTAGTTGGATCCACAGGAATAAAAAATGTACAAGTACTTAGTTTTAATAGATTAGCGTACAGAGTTTTTAGTGAGGTCGGAGGCATAACCCGTAAACCTATGGATACTTCTGGAAAGGTAATGCTTATTCATAGCATACTTCAAAAGAAACAAGAGGAATTCACAGTATTTAGAGGCGCGTCCAGGCAAAAAGGCTTTGTAGATAATGTAGCTAGTGCAATAACAGAGTTTAAGAAATATAGTGTTTCTGTGGAAGCTTTAAATAAGGTAAAAGAAAACTTAGGAGAAAACCCCTTGCTTATAGATAAAATAACAGATTTATCACTTATATATGGTGAATTTGATAAGATTTTAAATCTAAACTATGTGGATCCAGATGATGATTTGACCCGTTTATATACGGCTCTTGATGAATGTACTATTTTTGATGGTGCGGAGTTTTGGATTGATGAGTTTACGGGTTTTACACCTCAGCAGTATGGGGTGCTAGAAAAGCTGTATATAAAGGCTAATAGGATAAATATAACCCTGCCACTAAAAAGCTCAGAACATTCCAAATTTATGGAGGAGGCTGATGCCTTTTATTCTATAAAGTTTACAGAAAGTAAACTTTTATGTTTAGCAGAGATTAGCGGGACAAGTATAGATAAGCCTATAGAGCTGCAAGGTAGCAAAGAACAGAAATTTAAAGATAATACACAGCTTTCTTTCCTTGAAAATAACTACTTTGCATTTCCATATACACCAACCACCGAAAAATGTGAAAATATAAAGGTATTTAAAGGTCTAAACGCCTATTCTGAAATAGAACATGTGGCAAAGGATATCTTAAGGCTATGCCGTGATGGTGATATAAGATTTAATAAAATAGCGGTGGTAACAAGAGATTTACCTAGCTATGAAAAGTTAATTAAAGCCATATTTACAGAATACAATATTCCTTTATTTATAGATAAGAAAAAAGATATAACTAGCAATCCATTAATTGTTTTAATAACCTCAGCAGTTGAGATTTTCACTAAGAACTTTAGCTATGAAGCAGTGTTTAGGTATCTTAAAACAGGGCTTTTAGATATAGAAGTGGAGCATATAGATATATTAGAAAACTTCATTATTGCAGTGGGCATTAAGGGGAAGAAAAAATGGACAGAGCCCGAAATTTGGCAGGAAAAAATAGAATATTATTATAGAGATTATTTTAATAGAGTTAAAGTTGGCCCAGGGGAAGTTTCAGAGATGGCTGCAAAGGAAAATGAGAAAGTAGAGGCTACTATTAAAATTCTAAATGATGCTAGAGATAAGGTGATAATCCCCCTACTACAATTTAAAGAGAAATTAAAAGGTGGGGGTACCACTACAAAAATTTGCACTGCGTTATTTGAATTTCTAGAAAGCATAAAGGTATATAAAACTTTGGAGCAGTGGATAGAAGATTTCAAAAGAGAGGGGGCGCAGGAGTTCGTTACCGAGTACAGCAAGATATGGAACCTAGTTATGGAACTATTAGATCAGATGGTAGAGGTACTAGGAACGGAAACCTTATCCTTAGATGATTTTGTAAAAGTTCTATCCATGGGATTTAGTAAACATCAAATGGGACTAATTCCGCCAGCACTAGATGGAGTAACAGTTAGCAGCGTGGAGCGTATAAAAAGTCATGAGATAAGTGCGCTATACATTATAGGTGTAAATGATGGAGTGTTCCCAAGAGCAAGTAAGGAAGAGGGAATATTTACAGACAATGATAGAATGATTTTTAAACAAAATGGGGTAGAACTGGCCAGTGACACAAAAACTGAGGTGTTTAATGAGCAGTATTTAATCTATGCTACCATAACCATTCCAAGTAAATATTTAAATATAAGTTATCCAATAGCAGATTATGAGGGCAAAACCCTAAGACCTTCTATTATAATAACTAGGCTTAAAGCATTATTTAAAGGGTTAATAGAGGAAAGTAATATAACAGAATATAGTGAAGTTTTGCAAAGTACGCAAATAGGCTTGCAAAGTGCGCAAGAAGGTGTGCAAGGTATACACGGTGATTATGAACTTCGCGAGGTATGTGCAAAAGTGCCAACCTTTAATGGTTTAATCTTCGCTCTAAGAAAATATTTAGAGGAAGGTAATATATCGGATCTTTGGATTAAAGTTTATAAATGGTACCAAAAGGAAACAGAATGGAGAGAAAAGAGTAATACCATGTTCCGCGGATTTGACTATAAGAATGAAGTGAAAATGTTAGAAAAAGAAAAGGTGAAACTATTATATGGAGAAAAAAACTATTTTAGCGTATCCAGGATAGAAAAATATGAAGAATGTCCCTTTGCTTATTTTGTGCAATATGGACTAAAAGCTAAGGAAAGAAAAACTTTTACATTTTCATCACCAGACCTAGGTAGTTTTATGCACAGTGTGCTTGATAATTTTTCGAAACTTGTGGATAAAAATGAAATGAAGTGGGCGAATCTTGAGAAGGATTGGTGCGAGAAAAATATCGCAACCATCGTAGAAAAAGAAGCAGAGGAAGGGATAAGTGGGTATATATTAAACAGTACCCCAAGGTACAAGTACTTTACAGAAAGATTAAAAAGAGTTTTAAAGAAAACCATCTACGTCATAGTTGAGCAAATGAAAAATAGTGGATTTGAACCCTTTGGTTACGAAGTATCGTTTGGCTTTGAAGAAGGAGATTATCCACCGATACAAGTAGAACTATCCACAGGTGAAATGGTAAATCTAGTTGGCAGGATCGATAGAGTGGATAAGCTAATTACTGAGGGAGAAGAATTTTACAGAATAATAGATTATAAATCCGGTAATAAGGATTTTAAACTGTCTGATGTATATTATGGTCTTCAGATACAGTTATTGACTTACTTAGATGCCATGCTTAGAAATGAAAGCGAAGTTTCGAAAGAACCAATTTTCCCAGCAGGAATACTGTATTTCAAAATAGATGACCCTGTAATAAAGGCTAAAAACAATTTAGATGAAGAAGAACTAGAAAAAGCTGTAATGAAAGCTTTAAAAATGAAGGGGTTACTCCTAGCAGATATTAAGATAATTAGGGAAATGGATAGAAATATTGAGGGTGCTTCTCTAGTTGTACCAGTGTCTATTAAAAAAGATGGACAATTAGGAGCAAGGTCATCAGTTGCAACTAAAGAGCAGTTTGAGATGTTGCTTAATCATGTTAAGGAGAATTTAATAAGCACCTGTGAGGAAATGCTAAGTGGAGAAATAGATATAAAGCCATACAAGAAAAAGGATGTCACACCCTGCACTTACTGTGAGTTCGCATCAATTTGTCAATTTGACCCAACGCTTAAGGAAAATACTTATAAGATAATAAAAGATAGGAAGGACAAAGAAGTCTGGGAACTATTATCTAATGAGGCTCAGGAAGAGGTGAATAGTGATGATAAATAAAGAGAATGAAATTAGTCCAGATGAAAAAAAGGTTAATTGGACGCAGGACCAACAAAAAGCTATCTTGACTAGAGATTGTAATATTCTAGTAGCAGCAGCTGCAGGATCAGGAAAAACTGCAGTACTAGTGGAGAGAATAATAAAAATAGTAACGGATGAAAACAGGCCTACAGATATAGATAAGCTCTTAGTAGTTACATTTACGAATGCCGCCGCATCCGAAATGAGGGAGAGAATAGCTGAGGCAATTTCAAAGGAACTCCATAAAAATCCACAAAGCAGGTTACTTCAAAGGCAGTTAACATTATTAAATAAATCAAGCATTACAACTATTCATTCCTTTTGCCTTGATGTTATTAGAAGCAATTTTCATATAGTAGATTTAGATCCTAATTTTAGAATAGCAGACGCAACAGAAGCCGTGCTTTTAAAACAAGAAGCTTTAGAGGAGCTCTTTGAAGATAGATATGTACAATTAATTGAAGAAAAGAATAAGGTCGATGAAAAGAATAACATTGATGAAAATAGTAGTTTAGTCCTAGAGGAGATCCCTAGATTTTTAGAGCTAGTCGAATCCTACAGTAATAATAAAGAGGACTTAGGACTAAAAGCTATAGTGCTAAGCCTTTATAATTTTGCCATGAGTTCTACAAATCCGGTAAAGTGGTTACTGGGTGCGGCAGAGGATTTTAACATTAAAGACGGATATAGCTTTAGTGATACCCCTTGGGCAGAGGTTTTAATGGGAGATATTAAAATAGAGCTACAAGGCATTGAAAAAGTAATGGTTAAGGCAATAAAAATAATAGAGGGTAATGAAGCCATTGGATTATATGAGGAAGTATTCAAAGCTGATTTAGCATTGATTGCAGACCTGCGAAGTGCTGCAGGCAAAAGTTTTGAAAACTTGGCTGGAGTGTTTGAAGTTTTAAAATTTACAAAACTCACCACTATTAAGGCCTGCAAGGATAAGGAAAAGCAAAAGGTAGTACAAGAAATAAGAAATAAGGTAAAAAAACAATTACTAGAACTACAAGAGCAGGTAATGAATGCAAATTCAGAGACTTCATTAATGGATATAAAAAAAATGTACCCGCAAATGATGGAGTTATCAAGACTTGTTATAGATTTGCAGGAAAAATATAGAGAAAAGAAAAAGGAACGGTCAATTATAGATTTCAATGACTTTGAGCACTACTGCCTTGATATTTTGATTGAAAAGAATGAAGAGGGAGAAGTAATATTAGATTCTGACGGAAAACCAGAACCTTCCGCTGTAGCAGTGAGTCTTAGAAATAAGTATGAAGAAATCATGATAGATGAATATCAAGACAGTAACATGGTGCAGGAAACACTATTAAATATAATTTCAAGAGAGAAAATTGGTGCTCCGAATATATTCATGGTAGGAGACGTAAAACAAAGTATCTATAGATTTAGACAAGCAAGGCCAGAGCTATTCTTAGAAAAATATAATAAATATTCAAAAATTGACGGAGCAAAAACTAGAAAAATAACTTTGTACAAAAACTTTAGAAGTAGAGAACCAGTTATAAATGCAGTAAACTATATCTTCAAACAAATAATGTGCAAAAATATTGGAGATCTTGACTATACAGATGAAGAAGCTTTAAATTTAGGAGCACATTTTGAAGATTGTGAAGGACCCGGAGTAGTAGGAGGAGCAGTGGAGCTACATCTTATTGAAAAGGCGGTTAAAGGTATAGATGAAGAAGATACCGCAAATGTAGAGAGTGAAGAGGAATCAGGAGAAGAAGATAGCAAAACAAATGAGGAAGAGACTCCTACAAATATTCAATTAGAAGCTAGAATTGTGGCAAAAAGAATAAAAGAATTAATGCTACATAATGAAGGTGAAGGGTTTAAAATTTTTGATAAAAACATTAAAGAATATAGAAATGTATCTTATAAGGATATTGTAATATTACTGCGTGCTACTTCCAATTGGGCACCATCATTTTTGGAGGAATTAAAGCTTGCGGGGATACCTGTTTATGCAGATACAGGTACTGGATATTTTAGCACCGTAGAAATTCAAATAATCATGAGTCTCCTTCAAATTATAGATAACCCAAGACAGGATATTCCTATGCTTTCAGTACTACGTTCTCCAATAGGAGGATTTAACTCAGAGGAACTGGTAGACATAAGAATAGGTAAGAGAGAAGTGTGTTTCTATGAGGCAATGGTAAACTTCAAAGGTTCTGTAGAAACAGAATATACAGAATCAAAGCAAAGCGAATCTGCAAATAACAAAGCATCAGTAACCCAAAAGATCACAAAGTTCCTTGGAAAATTAAATCACTTCAGGCAAATATGTAAGTATATGCCCATTGATGAGTTCATATGGTATTTATACACGAACACTGGCTATTACGGTTATATAGGAGCTATGCCGGGAGGAATTCAAAGGCAAGCTAATTTAAGAGTGCTTTTCCAAAGGGCCAGGCAATACGCCGAAACCAGCTATAAGGGACTGTTTAATTTTATAAACTTCATAAACAAGTTAAAAATAAGTAATGGAGATATGGGAAGTGCTAAAACCTTAGGTGAAAACGAAAATGTAGTTAGAATAATGAGTATTCATAAAAGCAAGGGGCTAGAATTTCCTATAGTATTTTTAAGTGGCATGGGAAAAAACTTTAACCTAATGGATATAAATAAGAGCATATTATTTCATCATGAATTAGGATATGGCCCGGATTTTGTAGATTCCTCGCGTAGAATTTCATATCCTACAATACTAAAACAAGCATTAAAAAAGAAAATAAAGATAGAAAGTCTTTCAGAGGAAATGAGAGTGTTATACGTAGCATTTACAAGAGCGAAGGAAAAGTTAATCATAACGGGGGCAATGAGAAATGTAGAGAAAAATTTATCTAGAATGAGCTCTAGTTTAGAAGAAAATACTGAAAAGCTAGGAGAATATGAAATTCTAAAAGCTAAAAGTTATTTGGATTGGATAGTTCCAGCGGTAATAAGACACAACGACGGGAAACAATTAAGAGAGCTAATAGAAATCGATGAGAATACCGTAAACCTATTAAATCATCCCGCTAGCTTTGAAGTGCGCTTATGGAATAGAGAGCACATAGTAAAAAGCAATGTGGAGGAAGATGAAAGTCCGGAACGTACAGAGGAAAAGCTAACCAGGATTCAGGATAAAACCACTGATGATAAATACCTTGCGGAAATTGAAAAAAGGCTAGGATTTAAATATAAATATGAAATGTCTACAAAAATGCCTACAGTACTTACAGTAACAGAGCTTAAAAGAAAATTTAATGCAGAGCTTACTGAAGGTGACTCGAATAACATGTATGCGCCAAGACTTATAAATAAACCTAAATTTCTAGAGGAAACTAAGGGGTTAACTCCAGCAGAAAAAGGAACCGCTATGCACTCAGTGGTGCAAAGATTAGATTTAACTAAAGTCGCAACAATAAGAGAAATTGAGGGTCAAATTAAGATTTTGGTTGAAAAACTTTTAATGTCAAAGGAAGAGGGCAAATCTGTACGAGCAGAAAAACTAGTAAAGTTATTTAAAACGGATCTTGGGAAAAGAATGATAAAAGCTTATGACCTAAAGGTTTTAAAAAGAGAAGTACCCTTCCATATGGAAATTAGTGCAACAGATATAGATAAAAATCTTTCGATTGAAATATATGGAAATGAAAAAATAATACTTCAAGGAATAATAGACTGCTATTTTGAGGAAAATGGAGAAATAATTCTAGTAGATTATAAAACGGACTCCGTAAAAGGAAGAGAGACCTCTTCATTAGTAGAGAAATACAAGTCACAGCTGGATTATTATGCAAAAGCACTAGAAGCGACCCTTGGAAAACAAGTTAAAGAAAGCTACCTGTACTTATTTAGTATAGATGAAGCCATAGAAGTAAAATAAAAAGTTAAGGAAGGGGCGAAAAAAATGAGAATACTTCACACCTCCGATTGGCATCTGGGGAAGACCCTAGAGCAGTACAGCAGGCTAGAGGAACAGGAAGAATTTTTACAAGAATTTATTGAGATAACTCAAAATAACGATATAGATTTAGTTATTATAGCTGGAGATATCTATGATAATGGAAATCCGCCAGCAAAGGCAGAAAAAATGTTTTATAGCACACTGAAGAATATAACGCAAAGTGGTAAAACAGCAGTGATAGTCGTGGCAGGTAACCATGATAATCCTGAAAGGTTAGTAGCGGCTAGCCCACTTGCATATGAGCATGGAGTTATACTCCTCGGTGAACCAAAGAGCATAGCAAGAAAAGGTGTATTTGGAGAATTTAGTTCTGAAAACAAATTCGACTTTGAGATAATAGAAAGTGGTGAAGGTTATTTAGAGCTTAGTATAAGAGGTGAAAAGGCGGTTATTATAACACTGCCATATCCAAGTGAAAAAAGGTTAAATGAAGTGCTTTCAATAGGGATAAGTGATGAGGAAAGGCAAAAGAGCTACTCTGACAGAATAGGGGAGCTACTTGAAATGTTATCTACTAAATATAGAGAGGATACCGTAAACATAGCAGTATCCCACCTCTATGTTATGGGGGGGGAGGAAAGTGGATCAGAGAGAAGTATTCAACTTGGAGGAAGTCTTTCAGTTTCGCCGTCTAAATTTCCAGCTGATGCGCAGTATACAGCCTTGGGTCATCTTCATAGACCACAAAAGGTGCCAGGAACTAAGGGCAAGATAAGATATTCCGGTTCGCCAATTCAATATAGTAAAAGTGAAATAAACTATAGCAAGGGAGCGTATCTCGTAGATGTTAAAGCTGGCAAGGATGCTGAAATATCACAAATAATGTTTAGAAACTATAAGCCTATAGAAGTATGGAAATGCGACAGTGTGGAAGATGCATTAGAAAAATGCAAAGAAGAAAGCCAGCGTAGTATTTGGGTGTACCTTGAAATAAAGACAGTAGAAATAATAAGCACAGAGCATATAAAGGAAATGAAAAGACTAAGAGCGGACATAGTTTCCATACAACCAATTATAGAAGGCATTGACAGCGTGGAAGATTTAGAGGAAAGCCTAAGGGAAAAATCTATGGAGGAAATGTTTAAAGAATATTTTATAAAAGCAAAAGGTGGGCTAGAACCTTCAAAAGAGATAATGGAATTATTCTTAAGTATAGCAATAGATGATGAGGAGGGTTTGATCGATGAAACCAGTAAATCTTAAAATTAAAGGGTTAAATTCCTTTGTAGAGCAGCAGACTATTGAGTTTTCAAAGCTTACGGAAAAAGGACTTTTCGGTATCTTCGGTCCAACAGCTAGTGGTAAATCAACTATCTTAGATGGGATAACCATAGCGCTTTATGGAAAAGTATCTAGAGACACAAAAGAGTTTGTAAACACAGAGACCAATGTAGTAGAAATAAGCTACGACTTCGAAATAGGGGTAGGAAGAACTCGAAAGCTATATAGAGCAGAAAGATGCATAAAGAGATTGAAAACTGGATACTTCAAAACTGCATATGCAAGGCTCATAGAAATAAATAAGGAAAATCCTGCAGAAAATAAGATGCTAGCAGAAGGGCCAAAAGACGTTGAAGAAAAAATTATAGACATTATAGGATTAAAAGTTGAGGATTTTACAAGATCGGTGGTGTTGCCACAAGGTAAATTCAATGAGTTTTTAAAGCTTAGTGGAAAAGAAAGAAGAAATATGCTAGAGAGAATATTTGCCTTAGAAAAATACGGCACCAAGCTTTATGAAAAAATAAGAATAGTTAGAAATGAAAACTTAAAGACTCAAACTATGCTCGAGGGAGAAATGAAGGGCTATGAAAATATAGGGGTAGAAGCTCATGATGAAATAAAGGAGACACTAACTCATTTAAAGGAAGAAGAAAAAGAACTTAAAGTGCAAAAGAGTACTTTAGATAAGCAATATGAAGAATACAAAACGACCTGGGAGCTACAACAAGAAAAAAACCAGTATGAAAAAAAGGTAGCTGACTTAAAAGAGCAAGAAGAAGAAATTAAAAAGAAAAAAGAAAAATTCACTAAAGGAAGCTCAGCGCTAAATGTAAAACCCTTTATTGAGAATGTTACGGACACCAAAGTAAGCATGGCTACAAATCATGCTTGCCTCCAGAAACTAAGTAGCGCTTTTCAAGTTATATGTGAAAAGCTAAGTATTACAAAAAACTCTTATGAGGAAGCTTGGAATTCTAAAAATAATAAACTCCCTATTTTAATTGAGAAGGAAGCTAATCTAAAACAAGCTATATCTATCGAAAAGAAAATAAGCTGCCTGGCTATTGAAAAAAATGTTCTTTTAGAGCAGCATAAAGAACTTACACGCAATATAAGCCAAAAGAATTTAGATTATAATCTTATTGAAGGTAATAAGGTAAAAAAAGAAAAGCAACTAGGAGTCATCGAAGAAAGTCTAGGGGAAATAGAAATATTTCCGGAATATAGGGAAATATTACAAAACACTTACAATAGTGAGCTAGAAGTTTTAGCTGCACAGAAAAATTTAGAAGAGTTTAAAAATAAAGAGGTAGCCTTGAAAAAGGCTAGCCACACTACATCTTTAATGTATAAAAAAGCAATATTACTGCAGGAAAGTAAACACAATAAATTAGTGCTTTTGCAAGAAAAAAGTAAAGAACTAGCGAATAATTTCCCAGGTGATAATAATTTGTTGCTAGACAAACAGAAGTCGTATAGCACATTACGAGATACCCTAGAAAAAGCTGTAGAAAACAATAAAATAAAGGGTGAGCTTCAAGGTAAATGTAGCATTATTAATAGTGAAATTGCAAAAGTTAGTTTAAACTTAGAAAATAGCGAAAAAACTATAGAAAATACGAAGAATCAGCTTAAAAGTATAGAAAAAGAGATAAAACAGATAGAGATAAGCGACATGGCAGCAGTTTTAGCTTCTAATTTACAAGAAGGAAATGAACTTGGTGAACCAAGACTATGCCCAGTATGCGGATCGGAGCATCATCCTAAGTTAGCAGAGTTAAAATATACTACGGCCTTAGCAGATGTAAAAAATTTAAAACAAAAAATCGAGTTAAGTTTAGAAAAACGATCTAAAGATTATCAAAAGAAGCAGATCACAAAGGCGGAGCTTTTAAGAGATGCGGAGAATATAAATAATCAATTAGCACTAGTATGTGAAAAGCTTGGTGGGGTAAATATTGAGGAGATTAATGGAGAGAAGAACACAAGTGAAAAAGAATTGTGTAAATTTAAAGAAAATTTGGAAAGTTACAATAAACAAAAAACTGAGATAGACCTATCATTAATTAAAATTTGGGATGAAAAAAGCAAGGTAGATAGTGAGGAAGCAACACTTAGGGAAGGCTTAAAAAAAGAAAATGAAGCACTAATAGCAATAGAGGGCGAGATTTCTATTGCATTAGAAAAACTAAAACGATTTAAAGAAGAGTACCAGCTTTTTAAAGGATACTTGCTTAAGCAAGAGGAGTCATTTAAACAAAAACAAAGGACAGACATAGTATCACAATCCACGAAAGAAAAAATACAGAAGCTAAAAGAATTAGACAATGAGGTAATAAAATTAACAGCTACAGCTAAGAAGCTTCGATTAGATATAGTAACACTAGAAAAGGAAAGGGTAGACGTGGACAAGTTCTTAAAGAACCTTACCAATTCAAAAACAGAAATAGAAACTAGTGGAAAGGGAAAAAAGGAAGAAATAGAGCGCTTGACTATCCAAATTGAGGAACTCTGTGGATTCACGCCTTTACCGTCACTTACTTCTTTAAAGGCGACGCCTACTCTTTTAAAGGCGATTACTCCGGAAAGTGAAATAGAAAAAGTAAGAAACGAAATAAAAGACATCACTTTAAAAGAGGCTAGTTTAAAAGTGATTTTAGAAAAAGAGAATATAGAAAAGCAAAGCATCGACACTCAGAAGACCAGTGAAGAAAACAGAAGTGAAATGCTTTTAAAGATGCTAATTGAGGGAGAGAAAAAATTAAATCTATCTCTTAGTGAAAACTCCTTTGAAACTAGTGAAATAGCCTCATTATATTTAATTCCAAAAGGAGACTTAATACTAATAGAAAAAGAAATAAAACGGCACGAACAAGTGGAGCGTAGCATAAAAGACAATTTGCAAAGAGTAGAAAGTTTGCTTTGCGGAAAAGAAGTAGACTCTGGCCTATTTGAAGAGCTAAAAGAAAAAAGAGAATCAGTCCAGAAGGTTTTAGAAGAGAAAAATAAGGCTTTGGGTGCCCAATATCGTGCACTAGAGGAAATGGAAAGAAAACTACAAGAAATTAAAGCCCTTTTAGTAAGCAAGGGGGAAGTAGAACATAAGCTTAGTCTTTTAAGGGAACTTGACACCTTAATACAAGGAAATAAATTTGTTGAATATGTAGCCATGAAGCAACTGAAATATATATCTATGGAGGCATCAAAACGTTTAAAAGAAATAACAAGAGGACGTTATGCGCTAGAGCTTGACGCTGATGGAGCCTTTGTAATGAGGGATGATTTCAATGGAGGCACAAGACGTGAAACCAACACTTTGTCCGGTGGAGAAACCTTCTTAACCTCATTATGTCTTGCACTAGCACTATCCTCACAGATTCAACTAAAAGGTAGTGCTCCACTAGAGTTCTTCTTCTTAGATGAGGGGTTTGGGACTTTAGACACGGACCTTTTAGAGATAGTAATGAATTCACTTGAAAAGCTTCATTCAAGTACTTTGTCTGTGGGAATAATAAGTCATGTGGAGGAACTTAGGAATAGGGTACCTATAAAACTAATAGTTACGCCAGCAGAACAGGGACAGGGAGGGAGTAAGGTTAAACTGGAGTATACTTAGAGTATGAAATTTCTCCAGGGTGCCTTGCAAAAAGAGCTTGAAATGGGAAATTTCATTAAGAAATTCTAATCTTTCGCAAATATAAAATGCTCTATCGCTCACACACGGCGTCCTGCCTCGGGTTCGCTAGCTTCCACGTCCTGTGGAAGCTCACGAGAATTTTATATTGGCGAAAGAAGAATTTCTAAATGGAATTTCAATGTTTCTGCGCTTCTTATTGCAAGTCACTATGGAGAAATTTCATACAGTTATGTATTGAGTTATCAGGCGTGCCTTGCAGGCGAACGCTCTAAGTTAGATTGAGTAATTTTAATGAGTTGATTATATCATGTGTAGTCTCTTAAGAATTTTATATAGTCTGAATTTAAAACATAAAAAAAATACTGCATTAGGGGGGACCTTTTGCAGTATTTTTCATGAATACAATAAAATAAATGGATTCATAATTAATTATGGACAAGATTTTGAATTTTAATCATTTGTAAATAAAATTATTTATTAGGGGGATGAAGGCGAAAACATGTAAAAGCATGGTAGATAGTATATAATGAGTCTGGAAACAAATAATATTCAATAACGGAGGTTAAAAAATATGGAATTATTTTTATGTTATATTTTGGTTATTAATCTATATGGTATTTTTGTGATGTATTCAGATAAGAATAAATCAAAGAAAGGAAGATGGAGGACGCCAGAGAGCACTATTTTCACGATAGCTTTTGCTTTTGGTGCTTTGGGAATTTTTACAGGCATGCGTTTATTTAGGCATAAAACCAAGCATAATAAGTTTATAATAGGAATACCATTAATACTTATAGTTCAATTATTTATATTTTTTAAATACATTTATAAAATCATATAAGTTTCACGGTTTTGTCTTGAAACTTTAGACTTTTGAAGGTATAATAAGGGCGATGTTACAATTAATAAGATAAGTTCAAGCCTGTGGATAAGTATTTAATAAAATTAAAAAAATTTTTATAAAAATTGTATTTATTAACATAATATGGTTTATAAATCATATAAATATAAGAAGTTATCCTCTTTTGGGGGATAACTTCGTTTAAATTGTGGATAAATTTATAATTATCTGAAGATATGTTCAATAGTAATTATGAATTTATGCATTTATTTGTTATTTATTGAAAATAATGGCGACACAATTTATACTCTTTTTTATAAATATGAAACTAGGAATATGAAGACAAAAGAATGTAGCGTTTACATATAGTGGTAAAATTAATATAATTTATAAACGTTTACAAAAGTTTATAAATTCCATAATTTTACCTTGAAATAATACCCTTTTGAGGGTATAATAAAAACAAGATTATACAAAGATTTATTATAGAATATAATAGCAAAACTTGAACGATTCATGATGGAAAAGAAACTTTATCAATAGAAAGCAAAGCATATTATGATATATTTTAAACCTGTGGATAACTATTCTGTAAAATTCAATAAATTTTCGTAAAAACTGTATTATTAGCATAATAGGGTTTATTAAGCATATAATTATAGAAAGTTATCCTCTTTTGGTGGATAACTTTCTTTGAATTGTGGATAAATTTATAATTGTCTGAAAATACATCAGAATAGTAATGAATATGAAAATAAATAACAAGTTAAAATAGACTAGCCTAGGATAGGCTCGCATACTGACTTGTTATTTACTTGAATACATATTATAGTACAGTGTTTCTTTTCTATCTTTCTTAAGCCAAAAACTTTCTCTAACTACAGTTACATTCTCCTTATATATATCAGCTATAACTAAACCTTCTTCCATATATAAGGTGCTGATTATATTTCCAAGTGGATCTATAATCATGGAGTCTCCACTATAGTTTAATCCATTTCCTTCTCCAACACGATTTACTCCAGCAATATAGCATTGATTTTCTATGGCTCTTGCTTTTAATAGGGTAATCCAGTGTTCACGGCGATCGACTGGCCAATTAGCTGAAACAGTAATTAGGCTCGCGGTCTTTGAAGCTATTTGAAATATTTCCGGAAAGCGTAAATCGTAGCAGATGAAAGGGGCAATAGTAAAATCTAAAGCGTGAAAGAGGTTTATTTCATATCCGCTTTCATAAAATTTAGTCTCATTTCCAAAGGAAAAAGGATGAATTTTAGTGTAATTTACAAGAACACCGCCAGCAGGCACACCAGAAGGCGCCACTACACAATATTTATTTTTGCAGTGGAACGTGTCTTCTACATATCCAAAGCCTATTAAAATATTAAATTCATAACTCAATCCCTTGAAAAATTCTAGGGTTTCACTATGGATTTCACCTATTAAAGAAGTATTCATAGAAAAACCCGTTAAAGTCATTTCAGGAAATAGTATCATATCCACCTTTTCAGTAACTGCATGTTTTATGAATTTTTGTACAGTATCTTTATTTTTAGTTTTATCTTCAAAGATAATATCTAATTGGGCTAATGCTAATTTCATATTATTGACCTCCTTTTAACTGATTACTAATAATATCTTTCTATATTACATATTATATCAGAGTAAGTATAGAATGCGTAAATGTAAATAATATTCAAGTTTCCAATTGTCAAAGGTGGTGCTATATGTTAAAAAATTTAAAAGAACTTTTATGTAGGGTTATTGATGACGATATTACTGCATTGGCAGCTCAGCTTACGTATTATTTATTATTATCGTTTTTCCCTTTTTTAGTATTACTACTTACTATGCTCGGTTATAGTAATCTACAAAGTGCGGATGTGTTAATATATTTAGGTCAAGTGATACCTAAGAGTACTTTTGATTTAATATACACTACAGTTATAGAAGTGGTAGATTCAAGAAATGGGAATTTGCTATCACTAAGTATAGTAGGTATACTTTGGTCAGGATCTAGTGGTTTCACATCTATAATAAAGGGATTAAATAAAGCCTACGATGAGGAAGAAACAAGACCATACTTAAAAATATTAGCTATATCTATATTATTTATGGTAGGACTCGCGCTTGTTATTATAGTGGCAGTAGCATTAGTAGTATTTGGACAAATGATAGGTGGGGTTATTGTACAACACTTCCATTTATCTAGTAGGTTTATGTTAAATTGGGATATCATAAGATACCTGGTAACTCTAGTGGGAATGGTATTTATATTTGCAGCATTATATCATTTTACTCCATGTAGAAGACTTACATGGAGAGAGGTAATGCCTGGGGCTATCGTTAGTACTTTAGGATGGTTGATATCATCTTTAGGCTTTGCATATTATGTGAATAATTTCAATAATTTTTCTAGTATATATGGAGGTATTGGGACTGTGATAGTCCTTATGCTGTGGCTTTATATAACTTCAATAATAATACTGCTAGGTGGAGAGGTTAACGCATTATTAGCATTTGATAAAGAGGGGAAAGTAAAACCGAAGTGCAAGAAGTATTAAGTATGAAATTTCTCATGCGTACCTTCCAATAAGCGCTTAAAACGGGAAATTTGATTAAGAAATTCATGAAAGTCAGAAGTGAGAATACTTCTGATTTTTTTTGCGTGGAGTTATAAAGTTGCGTACAAGTGCAATGAAATCAATACGTTTACAGTAAATTGGTAATAATTTCGACTAGATTTGTCATATGAAATCAAGCTATATTTAAGTAAATGACAAAAATACTCATAAAAATGTAAAAAGTAGATAATATTATGTTACATGCTATACAAACTTAATAAAAACTTTACACACATTTTGTAGCATTATGGTATACTCAACCGTATAGAAAAGTAACTTTTATTTAATAACATTGTAAAATACATAAAGTAAAGTTGAATAATAATGCAAAAAATGTAGAAAACAATCATATTAGGTCGATTAGGGAAAATAGTTAGCCACCACATAAAACATTTTGAAGTACATATATTTTTTAAAATTATTAGGAAAAAGTCAAAATTTGTAGAAAAAAACTTAAAAATTACTTGAGAGAAAAAGGAGAAAATTTACATGAGAATAAGAAAAGCAATAATACCAGCAGCGGGACTTGGAACAAGGTTTTTGCCTGCAACAAAGGCACTACCAAAAGAAATGTTACCTATAGTTGATAAGCCTACAATGCAATATATTATAGAGGAAGCAGTTGCAGCTGGGATAGAAGAAATATTAATTATTACAGGAAGAAATAAAAAGTCTATTGAAGATCACTTTGATAAATCAGTAGAACTAGAACTAGAACTAGAAAATAAACATAAAGATGAACTTCTTAAACAGGTTAGAGATATATCAAACATGGTAAATATACATTTTATAAGACAAAAGGAACCTAAAGGACTTGGACATGCTATTAATTGTGCCAGGGCATTTGTAGGTAATGAACCTTTTGCGGTTATGTTAGGTGATGATATAGTTGATGCGGATACTCCATGCTTAAAGCAACTTATGGATTGTTATGATGATCATAATACAACAATCTTGGGTGTTCAAGTAGTGGCAAATGAAAATGTTTCCAAATATGGCATAGTTGATGGAATTCAAATTAGCGATAGAGTATACAAGGTAAATGACCTTGTTGAAAAACCACAAATAGATGTAGCACCATCAAATATAGCTATACTTGGGAGATACATAATAACTCCTGATATATTTGATATATTAGATAATACTGATCCTGGTAAAGGTGGCGAAATTCAGTTAACTGATGCTCTAAAGAAATTAATATCGAAGCAAGATATGTACGCATATGTCTTTTCCGGACGCAGATATGACGTAGGTGATAAATTAGGATTTCTTGAAGCAACAGTTGAATTTGCTTTAAAAAGAGATGATTTAAAAGTTCCATTCATGGAGTATCTTCAGACTTTAAAAAATAATGACGATTTTAGAGAGTTATATGAAGAAGTAATAAGAAGTAGCTTCTAATTGACTAGAAGTAGTTTCTATTAATGGAAAGTAAGAACTATGGATTTGCTAAATTAGTTGGGTAGGGTATAGAAATTTGCATACTCTGAAAAAGAGGAGGAATATAGATGCAAGAATCACAAAGGAATACAGGAGTCACACAGGCTGAGATTGCATGTGAATATAAGAAAAACATAGGATATTTTATAATTAAAAGAATAATAGATGTTATAGGAGCTTTAAGCGGAATAATACTAATAAGCCCGGTGATGATTATTGTTAGCATTTGGATAAAGATTGATTCAAAGGGACCTGTTTTTTTCGCTCAGAATAGAGTTGGGCGGGATGGTACTCATTTTATGATGTACAAATTTAGGTCTATGTGCTCTGATGCAGAATGTCTTCTTGGAGATCTTAAAGAAGAAAATGAGATGTCAGGACCTATGTTTAAAATGAAAGATGATCCTAGAATAACTAAGATTGGTAAGTTTGTACGTAGGACAAGTATAGATGAACTCCCACAGCTGTTTAACATACTGAAAGGGGACATGTCCTTAGTTGGACCAAGACCAAGCCTTCCCAAAGAAGTAGTGCAGTTTACAGCTTTTCAAAAACAAAGATTAATTGCTAAACCTGGTCTAACTTGTTACTGGCAGGTTAGGGGTAGAAGTGATGTTAGTTTTAAAGAATGGATGGAAATGGATGTTGAATACATAGAGAAAAGAAATACATGGATAGATATAATCCTTATTTTTCAAACTGTAGGAGTGTTGTTTGGCGATGAGGGTGCAAGGTAGGGAAACTAATAAGAAAATTAAAATAAGTAAAAGTAAATAATAAATAAAACTTGGAAGGTTAGAAAAAATGTGCACAATTATTTATGCCCATAGTTCAAGTTTGTTTCTATTTTTTTATGATATGGAGGAATATAGTTATGAAAGGTATTATATTAGCTGGAGGAACAGGCACTAGGCTTTATCCGGTTACAAAAGCATTATCAAAACAAATGGTACCCATATATGATAAACCAATGATCTATTATCCGCTGTCGGTTTTAATGTTAGCTGGGATAAGAGAGATATTAATAATCTCAACACCGAGGGATCTACCTGGATTTAAGGAGTTATTTGATGATGGTAGTGAAATAGGACTAAAAATAGAATATGCAATTCAAGAAGCACCAAATGGATTAGCGGAGGCTTTCATAATCGGAGAAGAATTCATTGGTGATGATAAAGTGGCCATGATACTTGGAGATAATTTATTCTGGGGACAAAGTTTTTCGCAAAGTCTTACTAAAGCTGCGAATCTTGAGGATGGAGCTGTCATCTTTGGATATCATGTTAAAGATCCAAATTCATTTGGAGTTGTGGAGTTTGATAAAGATGGAAATGTAATTTCACTAGAAGAAAAACCTGAAAATCCAAAGTCGGAATATGCTATTCCGGGACTATATTTTTATGATAATACTGTTGTAAAAAAAGTTAAAAATTTAAAGCCTTCTAAAAGGGGAGAACTCGAGATTACCGATTTAAATAGAATTTACATGAACGAGGGAAAGCTTAAGGTGAATTTACTTGGAAGAGGCCTAGCTTGGCTCGATACAGGAACTCATGCTTCAATGCTTAAAGCTTCAAATTTTGTGGAAGCGGTGCAGAATACTCAAGGTACATATATAGCCTGCCTTGAAGAAATTTCTTATAGAAAGGGTTGGATAACTATGAAAAGACTTAAAACCCTTGCGCAACCACTTTTAAAAACAGGATATGGAACGTACTTGATGGATATTGCTATGGAATATAAAAAAACAAATATAGAAGCATTAAAACAAGTAGCTAACATAAAATAGATGATTAGAGTAAGTATAAATTTTGGAGGTATAAGATGATAACTTATTTAGTAACAGGCGGGGCAGGGTTTATAGGATCTAACTTTGTACTTTATATTTTAAAGAAATATTCAGATGTTAGAATAATTAATTTAGACAATCTAACTTATGCAGGGAATTTGGAAAATCTTAAAGAAATTGAAAATAACCCGAATCACATTTTTATTCAGGGTGACATATGTGATAAGGAATTAGTAGGAAAGTTATTCAAAGAACATGACATTAACTATGTTGTAAACTTTGCAGCGGAATCACATGTGGATAGAAGCATAAAAGACCCAGAGATATTCGCACAAACGAATGTGCTTGGAACAGTAAATCTTTTAAACTGTGCGAAAAATTCATGGGAAATTGAAAGTGGTTTCAAAGAAGGTGTCAAATTCCTTCAGGTGTCTACTGATGAGGTATATGGCTCTTTAGGCGAAACAGGATATTTTGTAGAAACAACACCTATTGATTCGCATAGTCCATACTCGGCATCCAAAGCTGGAAGTGACTTAATGGTAAAGGCGTACTTTGATACATTTAAAATGCCAATGAATATAACTAGATGTTCAAATAATTATGGCCCATATCAGTTCTCAGAAAAACTTATACCTCTTCTAATAAACAATTCTTTGAAATACGCGGATTTACCTGTATATGGTGATGGAATGAACATTAGAGACTGGTTATATGTTGAAGATCATTGTAAGGCCATTGATATGGTATTAAGAGGCGGCAGATCAGGAGAAGTTTATAATGTTGGTGGTCATAATGAGAGAACAAATATTGAAATAGTAAACAGTATTATTTCATATTTAAATCAAAATGTAGATAAGAAAATAACAAAGACATTAATTAAGTATGTTGAAGATAGAAAAGGTCATGATAGAAGATATGGAATAGATCCTGGCAAGATAAAAGATGAACTGGGATGGTATCCTGAAACAACTTTTGAAATAGGTATAAAAAGTACAATCCAGTGGTATTTGGATAATAAGAAATGGATGGGAAATGTTACCTCAGGAGAATATCAGAAATACTATAAAAAGATGTATAAAGGAGTATAGAATTATAATGGGGAAATTTAAGTTTATTGAGACGAAGATAAAAGATTTATATATAATAGAGCCTACAGTTTTTGGAGACGACAGAGGATATTTTATGGAAACATATAACTATGACGAATTTAAAGAAGCAGGACTCGATATGGTGTTTGTTCAGGATAACGAATCTAAATCTAAAAAGGGAGTACTTAGGGGGTTACACTTTCAAAGAGAGTATTCTCAAGGAAAACTTGTTAGAGTTCTAAGCGGTGAAGTGTTTGATGTAGCTGTGGATTTAAGGAAAGACTCTGAAACTTATGGTAAATGGGTAGGAACAATGCTAAGCGCTGAGAATAAAAGGCAATTTTATGTGCCAGAAGGGTTTGCCCATGGGTTCCTTGTAACATCTGAGGAAGCGGAGTTTGTATATAAATGTACTGATTTATATCACCCTGAGTTTGAAGGCGGAATTGCATGGAATGACACTGATATTGGGATAGAATGGCCTTTGAGTGATATAGAGGAAGTGCTACTTTCAGACAAAGATAAAAATGCACGATGTTTAACAGCTGCAAAGGTGATATTTTAAATACATTATAAGTTGCTAATTAACAGCACCGAAAGTGATGATTAATAGCACCGAAAGTGATGATTAATAAGTTAAAGAGATAGGAGTGAAATTTAATGCACAACCCCTTAATTTCAATTATAGTACCAATTTATAAAGTAGAAAATTATATTAGAAACTGTGTTGATAGTATATTAAATCAAACATATAGAAATCTTGAAATTATCCTTGTGGATGATGGATCCCCTGATGAGTGTGGGAGTATTTGCGAGGAATACTCATTGAAGGATAATAGAGTAAAAACAATACATAAAAAAAATGGAGGATTAAGTTCCGCAAGAAATGCTGGACTCGATATTGCAAGTGGTGAATATATAGGATTCATTGACAGTGATGATTGGATTGAAAGTGATATGTATGAATCACTATATAACGCTCTAATGGAGCATAATGCTGATATATCAGTTTGTGGTAGGTATATTGTTCAGGGTAATAGAATAACAACAATTTCAGATACTGAAGTTGCGGAAGTATTCACAAGACGTGAAGCATTGTCAGAACTAGTTCTTGATGAGTATAGTGGAATGAAAAATTTTGCATGGGATAAACTTTATAAAAAAGAATTATTCGAAAATGTTAGGTATCCAGAAGGAAAGTATTTTGAAGATATTTTTACTACTTATAAATTATTTTCAATGTCAAATAAAATTGTAGATATAAAAAGTCCTAAATATTATTATTTGCTGAGAGAAGATAGCATTTGTGGTTCAAATTCGCCGAGTAAAAGATTTGATTATTATGAAGCGAACATTGAGTGTTTAGAATATATAAAAAAAATAGAACCATTATTGTCTGACATATGTGATAAACAATTATTTAATAGAGTGCATTTTTGTTTAAATGATATATTAATATTAGATTACAAGAAGAATGAATATAGGAGTCAAATAAATAAAATTTTAGATAAGTTGAAAGAAAACTATCTTAATATAAAAAATAGTAGTGAAATGGGATCCAAACAAAAAATATCATTACTGTTCATATGTAAAAACCCTGATTTATATGCTTCTATTTATCCTAAACATAAATCTAGCAAGACAAAAATCAAACATTTACTAAGCTCATTTATTCCACACAAGGTTAAATGTAAAATGAAATACAATAAAGAGTATACAAATGGATACAAGGAAACAAATCATTTATATGAAATAGAAGCAGATAAAAACCACATTTTTATCATAGGAACTCCAAACCATGGTAATTTGGGAGACCATGCTATTGCATATGCAGAACATAAAATATTAGAGGAAAATTTTAAGGATCATACAATTATAGAAATAACTACAGAAGATCTAATTAAACATCTAAAAAGCTTAAAAGAGAATGTGAAAAAAGATGATATATTTGTACTACAGGGTGGAGGAAACTTAGGAGATGAATATATATGGGAGGAAGAAGGAAGAAGAAAAATTTTTTCTGAGTTTAAAGACAATAAAATTATTTTATTCCCGCAATCAATTTATTTCAAAAGCGACGCCAATGGGCAAAAGGAATTAAATAAAACTAAGATGATTTATAGTCAACATAAAAACTTTGCAATGGTTGCAAGAGAAATAACATCTTATAATATAATGAAACAAACTTTTACAAATAGCAATGTGATTTTAACTCCGGATATTGCTTTGTATTTAAACAAAACTTATCCAATATATGAGCGAAAAGGTGTTTTATTAAGTCTTAGAAAAGACAAAGAAGGTCTTTTATCCCAGGAGCAAAAGAATAAAATTGAAAGTACAATTGAAAAGAATTTTGATAACATAATTATTACAGATACGGTAGATGTGATTACTAACAATGAAAATGAAATTTTGCAATATATGATTAATCTAAACCAAAGAGAAAAAAAATTAAACAAAAAATTGGATCAATTTAAAAAGGTTAAATTAGTTATTACTGATAGGTTACATGGAATGGTTTTTTGTGCAATTACATCTACGCCATGTATTGTTATCGCAAATTACAATCATAAAGTTAAAGATACATATGGGTGGTTGAAAAACTTGAATTATATTAAATTTGTGAATGATATAGATGAAATTCCAAAATTAATAGAAGAACTTAAAAATATCGAAATTATAGAATATGATAATTCATTCGCTATGAAGAATTATGAAAAAATATTAGAAGTAATGAAATAGAGGTGAATGAAAATTTGAAAAATGGTATGAAAAAAGCTGTAGCTATAACATACATTACTATAATACTCGGGAATCTAATTTCATTAGTTTATACACCATTTATGCTATCGAAACTTGGTAAGGCTGAGTATGGATTATTTTCTCTAGTAAACTCAATAGTAGCATATATTTATCTACTAGATATGGGATTTGGTAATGCAGTTATTAGATATAATTCTAAATATATGGTAGAAAAAAATGAAGATGGTCGAAAAAAAATAAACGGAATGTTTTTGAACTTGTATGTAGTTTTGGGCCTTATATCATTGTTAATAGGAACAATAGTTTATTTCAATCTTGGAAGAATCATGAGTAAAAGTTTAAGTCTCGATGAAATTATTAAAACAAAACAAATGTTTATGGTTGCTATCATTAATATTGCGCTATCGTTTCCACTAGGCATATTTAATTCAATTATAACGGCCCATGAAAAATTTGTGTATATAAAATTAATCAATCTAATAAGAACAATCTTAAATCCTGTTATTATGATAAGTATATTATTATTTGGATATAGAGCGTTTGGAATGGTTATAGGATCAACAGTTTTTAACATCATGCTAGGCATAACAAATGTTATATATTGCTTTAAAATACTCCATTTAAAGATAAAATTTGGAGGATTTGATAAAGTCCTATTTAAGGAAATATTTAAGTATTCATTTTTCGTGTTTTTAAGTGCAATAGCATATCAAATATATTGGAATACAGATCAACTTATATTAGCAGTCTTTGTGGGTGCAGCACCTATTGCGGTATATGCAGTTTCAACACAATTTAATACATACTTTATATCACTATCTAATGTTCTATCAAGTATGTTTTTGCCTAAATTAACAAAAATGGTTGCTGTGGAAGAAAACAAAAAAGAACTAATGAAATTGCTAACAAAAGTAGGAAGAATTCAATATTACATATGCAGCTATATTTTTGTAGGTTTTATATTAGTAGGAAAACAGTTTATTGTTCGGTGGGTAGGCGGTGGATATTCCTATTGTTATGCCATTGCTATAGTACTAATGTTTCCTCAAATTTTTTCGATTATTCAATCATTGTTTGCTACAATGCTAGAGGCTATGAATAAACATAGAGTAAAGGCATACATATACCTGACTATTGCAGTGGTAAATGTAATTTTATCAATAATACTAGTGAAGAAATATCAAGGTATGGGGTGTGCTATTGCTACAGCAATCGGTATGGTTATAAATGCTGTTGCAAACAATGTATACTATAAATACGTTATTAAGTTAGATATAAAATACTTTTGGGTTGAAATAACAAAATTAGTAATTCCAAGTTTAATTACATTTGCTTTAGGATTGCTGACTTTGGGTATGTTTGATCTGAAATCATATATTTCAATATTCATGTTTGGTATTCTATTTACAATAATATATTTTGTTGTGTTTTGGGTATTAGGATTTAATAAGTATGAGAAGGGAATTTTTATTTCCGCATTAAAAATGCGCAGGGTTAGGTAGTAAGTTTAGAATAAAGAATCAAAGATATGGCTAACCGGTGTAGCGGCTTTAGAACCAATAGAATATTTAGAGAGGTGTTTTCCATGAATTGTAATAAAAAACTATTAGTGTCTGTAATTATGAGTGTATACAACGAAAAAGAAAATTGGCTAAGAGAGTCAATAGAATCCATTCTGAATCAAAGTCACAAAAATTTAGAATTTATTATTATTTTAGATAACCCAAATAACAAGAAATTGGATGCAGTAATTGAAGATTATTGCAAGAAAGATACAAGAATACGATATTTTAAGAATGAAAAAAATATTGGGTTAGTAAAAAGCCTTAATAGTGCATTAAGTTATGCACAAGGTAATTTTATAGCAAGAATGGATGCAGACGATATATCTATGCCGGGTAGAATTGAAAAACAATGGAATTATCTTAATACTCATCCGGATATAGACTTTATGGGCGCCAGATGTATTAATATTGGTGAAGATGGAACGGAATTATACAGAGATGCAATAATACCAGAGAATATGAAACTTATTAAGAGCTGCCTCGTAAATGTAGATTTTGTTAATCATCCAACATGGTTTTTCAGAAAAGAATGTTCAGATAAGAATAAGGGTTATAGAGAAATTACATGTGCAGAAGATTATGACTTTTTATTAAGACTCATAACTAATGGATTTAAGCTTGCTAATACAAATGAATTCTTAGTTAGATATAGAATTAGAAGCAGTGGAATTTCCAAAAGTAATTCATTGCAACAACTTTTATACTCTAAACATGTTGTTAAGATGTATAATGATAGATTGAAATATGGAGTTGAAAAGGAATCAATAGAATTTTTAAAGAATATTAAAATTGATGCTAGTGAAGAAAGTAGATATAGTTTAGCATTAGAAGGACTTACTAAATCAAAACTTTATAAGAAAAAAAATGAAGTTTACAGAGTATATTTAATTGGTAAAAGTTATATGTATTCAAAATATTTAAGAATTTTATTAAAGGATATCACTTTTCATAAATTCAAGAAGTTATTATATCTAAAAAAGTTTCAATAGTAGTGAATCACCACAACTGATGAACAACTTGGAAGATTATAATGAACAGCATCGTAGATGATGATAAGGGAGGATGTTTTTTTGGGTAAAGTGGATGTGAGTATTATAATACCTGTTTATAATGTACAGGATTACTTAGCTGTTTGCTTAGATAGTGTTGTTAAGCAAACTATTAAAAATAAAGAAATTATCGTAATAAATGATGGTTCTACAGATAAGAGTTATGAAATATTGAAAGAATATAAAATGAAATTTCCGGAAATAATTGTTATAAATCAAGAAAATAGGGGTATTAGTGAAACTCGAAATGCTGGACTCAAGGTAGCGAGGGGGGAATATATAGCATTTGTTGATAGTGATGACTTTATCGAATTAAGTATGTTTGAAAGAATGTACAACGTTGCTAAAAGAGAAAACAATGACATAATTATTTGTAATTATATATTGTATAACGAAATGTATGATAAACAAAAGTCTGACAAATATATAATAGAAGGAATTGACAAAGAGGGCTATATAGGTAAAATTGAGGCCCTTCAGATGTTTTTATTAAATGATATCAAGGCTTATGTATGGAATAAGCTTCATAAGACGGAACTTTTTAGGTCAAACAAAATTCTGTTCCCTGATTTTAAAGTATGTGAAGATACCCCTGCTGGGTTTTTATTACTTGCTTGTTCCGAGAAAATATATTTAATGAAAGAACCGTTATATTATTACAGGCAAAGAGAAGCATCACTTACAAAAACATTTTCCTTAAAATCAATGGAGGATATGCTAGCAGGATGCTATATCATGAGAGATCATCTAACAAAGGAGCCACTCCTTTATGAAAAATTGATTGATTATTATAGAGTATATATGATAAAAACACTATGGGTAATACATAACAAATATTGGATACAATTTTGTGAAACAGAAGATAAAAGTAATTATTCGGACTTTAAGAAGATAGTCTCGAAAGAAGTAGATGCTTTAAAAATTTCTGAAATAATAGGTAATAGTAAGCTAACAATGAAGTATAAAGTTAATGCGTTACTTATAAAGACAAGAATTTATGGGCTTATATTTCCAGTATTATACAAGCTTAGATATCTAAAGAAATAAAACAGCACAGTAAGTGGTGAAAAGTTGCGTATGTGATGTCAGCGCCGCGTGTGATGAATTAAGGGGTGGTATTATGGCTGAGATAAGTGTTATAGTTCCTATTTATAATGGAGCAAAATATATTAATGAGTGTATAGAGATGGTAATAAACCAAACATTTAAAAACTTTGAATTAATAATAGTAGATGATGGATCTACTGATAATAGTTTTGAGATGTGTAATGAGTATGCAAAAAAGGATAGTAGAGTAAAATTAATTAGTAAAAAAAATGGAGGAACGTGGGCAGCAAGAAATAAAGGAATAGACGTTTCTACAGGTAAATATATTATATTTTTTGATTGTGATGATTGGTATGAAGAAAATATATTGAAAGAAATGTATGAAACCATTGAGAGTAATAATGTTGATTTAGTTATATCAGGGCAAACTAATGTTATTGTGGACAAAAATGGAGAGACTGTAAGAAGAACCACAGTAATACCAAATAACCATTTTTTCAAGACAAAAGATGAAATTTTAGGTAATTATATTTTATTAAGAAAAGAAGAAATTGGGGATACTCTATGGAATAAGATTTACAAATCAAAGATCATAAAAAAATATAATTTGAGATTTGAGAATTATAAACGTGGGGAAGACACGATATTTAATGCTACCTATTATGAACATATAGAAAAGTGTATAGTCATTGGAAAAGCTTTATACAATTATAGGATTGAGAATGCTAATCCAGTTTGGTTAAAGTATTCAGAAAATTATTTGAATATTGTTACAGAAGAAAATGAAACTATAGTAAATAAACTTGAAAAGTGGGGTAAATATGACATGTCAGCCATAGAATACCAATCAACGCATTTTACTTATCGTATAATTGAGTATTTCTACAGGGTAGTTTATCCTAAGAATCAGTTGAATTTTAAAAATAAATTTGAAAAAGTATTAAACTTATTAAATGATGAACAAGTTATTAAGAATTTGGAAAATTCTAATGTGGTTGGGAAATTCCATCGATTACTTATAAAGTTTATGAAATCAAAAAATGTTGTATTGATATTGTTTTTAGTAAGAATAAAATTAATACAAAACAGTTTACGAGATTATAAAATTTTAAGTTAATAATATAATTAACATAATTACCATGGAGGTATTAAAATGAACAATGAATCAAATGTGGGCTATAAAGAGTTTATAAATGTTATAAAAAGAGGTAAATGGACTATATTACTGATAACATTGCTGGTAACATTAGTAGCAGTTTCGATTAGTTTATATTTAATGAAAAGTGCTAAACCAGTTTATCAAACAAAAACAAGTGTCATAATTGGTACAAAAGAAGATATAACTAATGCGAAAGGTTTAATAAGTACATTTGAGGAAATTGCAAACTCTAGCACTATTGCAAAGAATGCTAGTGCAGCATTGAAGGGCTCTCTTTCTCCTCTAAAAGTTAAAAATAGCTATGAGATTAGTGTATCAGATGCTACTCCAATTTTAACAATTACAACTGGTGGAGAATCACAAAAACAATCATTTGCTATAGCTAACGCAGTTTATACTTCTTTTTCAAAAGAAGTTTTGAGAATATATCCGTCGCAAACTATGAAAATAATGGAGAATTCAATCCAAAATAATGTTTCGAATAGTAAATTTAAATATCTTAATGTTATATTAGCATTTTTACTTGGACTTTTTCTTTCGATATTTGGTGTAACTTTTGTAGGTTATTTTGATGAAAAAATTAGGACGGAAGATGATGTAGAGAAATATTTAGAACTTCATGTTATTGGAAATATGCCAAGTAGAAGAAAAACAGACTTATAAAGATAGCTTAGATAGGAGAGATATTTAATGAAAGAAATAAATAATGCAGAGTATCTTAATTTAGATTCAATTAATACTAAAGCATTTTATGAATTAAAAGCAAATATTCAGTTTCTATGCGCTGATAAAGAAAGCAAAGTTATTATGATTGCTAGTGCAGAAAATAAGGACGGTAGGTCTACTACGGCTGCATATCTTTCTTTAGTGCTAGCTGAAAGTGGTAAAAAAACTATACTTGTTGATTGTGACCAAAGAAACCCTAAAATACATAATATGTTTAATTTGTCAAATGAAAAAGGTCTAGTAAATTTTCTGTCAGGCGATATTAAAATTCAAGAAGCAGTTAATACTACAAAACAAAAGAATTTATCTATACTAACTTCAGGTATTAAATCATTAAACTATGCGGAACTTTTTGTTTCATCAAATTTTAATGAATTTATTAAGGCGTTAAAAAAAGAATTCGATTATATTATTCTTGATACACCACCTCTTACGCAAGGTGCTGATGCTGAGGTATTATCAAAGTATGCGGATGGATGTGTGCTTGTGGTTAAGTACGGGCAAACAGAAAGAAAAACTGCTACAAAAGCTAAAGAGATTTTACTGAAAGCTAATGCCAATATTATAGGAGTGTTTTTAAATAAAACAAGTTATTAATAATTTTATAAAATAAAATAGAGGTGCACACGTATGAAAAATGTATTTATTATAGGTTCAAAAGGAATACCATCAAATTATGGTGGATTTGAAACTTTCGTAGAAAAATTAACTCTTTACAAGAAAAGTAAAGATATCATGTATCATGTATCTTGCCTAAATGTGAGCGATGAACAATTTTATTATAATAAAGCGAGATGCTTTAATGTTAAGGTGAATGACATAGGAAGCGCTAAAGCGGTACTTTATGACTTGCAAGCTTTAAGCAAATCAATTAAGTATATTGAAGAACATAATTTAGCTAATTCTATTATTCTTATTCTTGCTTGTCGTATAGGTCCATTCATATCATTTTACAAGAAAAAATTAAAAGATTTAGGAATAAGGCTTTATATAAATCCTGATGGACATGAATGGAAAAGAAGCAAATGGAGTATGCCAATAAGAGCTTACTGGAAATTTTCTGAGAAATTGATGGTTAAACATTCAGATTTACTAATATGTGATTCAAGAGGTATAGAAGAATATATACAAACAGATTATCAAATGTATAATCCTAATACTACATTTGTTGCTTATGGGGCTGAAATTGAGAGATCCAAGCTAACTGGAAATGACACAGTAATAACTAACTTTTTTAATAAGTTTTCTGTAAGAAAAAAGGAATACTACTTAATAGTTGGCAGGTTTGTACCTGAGAATAATTATGAGACTATGATAAGAGAATTTATGAACTCTGATGTTGATAAGGATTTGGTTATAATTACAAATATTGAGAAAAACAAATTTTACGAAAGATTATTAAAGGTGACGAACTATATTAGTGATAAGAGAATTAAATTTGTAGGAACTGTATATGATAATGAACTTCTAAAAAAGATAAGAGAAGAAGCATTTGCATACATCCATGGACATTCTGTAGGAGGAACTAATCCGTCACTACTAGAAGCACTGTCAAGTACTGATATTAATTTGCTATTAGATGTTAATTTTAATAGGGAAGTTGGAAAAGATGGAGCTTTATATTTTAATAAACAAGATGGCGATTTAGCATCTTTAATAAGTAAAGCTGAAAAATTAAAAGAAGATGAGATCAAAACAATATCTAAAACTGCTACAAATATAATTGCAGATTTTTATTCTTGGGACAAGATTGTTAATGATTATGAAGAACTTTTTTTATAAATAAAGGAGGTGTATTGTCATTAAAATACTGCATTATTCTCTTGGGCTACCTCCTTTTAGGACAGGAGGATTAACTAAATATTCTGTAGATCTTATGTTAAGTCAAATTAAAAATGGTGATGAAGTTAACCTGCTATATCCAGGACATTGTACACTTAATAGAAAGTTACGGATTACTAATGATAAATCATTTGAGGATACGTCATTTAAGGGTATTAGGGTATTTGAAATATTAAATCCACTCTCCATTCCATTATTAAGTGGAATACCGAGTCCAGAAGAGTATTTGAAAGATATAGATGTGAATATATATATTGATTTTTTAAAGGGCTTAGATGTGGAAATTATACATATTCATACACTAATGGGGCTTAATAAAGAGTTAATCGAAGCAGCACAAAAGTTGAATATAAAAACAATATTTACATCTCATGATTATTTTGGGATATGCCCTAAAGTTAATCTTATTAATTTACAAGGGATAATATGTACGGATTATGATAACGGGAAAAACTGTATTGAGTGCAACAGAAATGGATACAGTAAATCTTTAGTTTTACTTATGCAGTCAAAGAGTTATAGAAAACTAAAGAATAGTTCTATTATAAAAAAATTAAGAATGTACAAGCAGAAAATAATTATTAAAAAAAACAATGATTTAAGTGTAGTAGAACAGGTAATCGGAAAAAATAATAATAATGCTTCGGCGGGTGCATATGTTAAATTAAGAAAATACTTTATAGATATAATAAATAATATTGATTATATTCATTATAATAGCACAGTTTCCAAAAACGCATATGAGAAATACATTCACAATGAGAATAACGAAATTCTTAATATTTCTCACTCAGATATAAAGGATAATAGAATACGAAAAAATAGTAATAATAATGAACCGTTAAAGATAACATATATTGGATCTATAGAGAAGTATAAAGGGTTGTTTTTTTTAATGCATGTGGTTGAAGCGTTGTGTGAAAATAACATTAATAATTGGAATTTAGATATTTACGGAAGAAACGTAAATATAAATATAGATGAATTTATGGGAAAAGTAAGGATAAAGGGTACTTATGATTATTCTGAATTAGAGTTAATTTTCAAGGATACAGATGTACTCATAGTACCGAGCATTTGGTATGAGACATTTGGGTATATAGCGCTAGAGGCATTTTCTTATGGCGTGCCTGTAATTATGACTGAGTTTGTAGGGTTTAAAGATATGATAATTAATGGAGTTACGGGTATTATAATCAAAGATTCAGAAGATGAATTATATAATAATCTGCAAACTATAATAAAAAGCAGAGAAAAATTAACTTATATTAATGAAAATATAATTGAGTTACCAAGCATTTATACAATGGAAAAACATACTGAGGATGTAATGAAGTTGTACACAAATTTGATTAAAGGAGTGGAAAAATAGTTAACTACACTTCAGAAGGAAAGTTTTCTTCTGAAGTCGTTAATATTGCAACTCCACAGGAGATGATTTAATGGAAATATTAATGGCATTGTTGTATGCTTTTCACCAGATGGTTGCCAATTTAACTTTTGTCCCCAAAACTTTAACTGGCAACTTAGACTTTTTTTATGCAATAGGTATAATAGGAATTATTTTTGTTATATTCAAAAGAAAAAGAGATATTTCACTCTTAATAATATGTGTATTACCCATTGCAATATATGGTATCATTCAATTTATGGTTATGGATAACTTGGATATGCTAAAGCTTGCGGTGAATATTTCTAAAATTACTATTTGTATTGCATTAATGATTTTGGTATCTAGGAAAGTGCATGATTTTAAAATTAAAAAATTTATTGATTATGTATGTAAAATATATATAGTATTTACACCTCTGGCTTTAATATTTTCAAAAAATGATTATTTTTGGAGACTTCATGATACTATAAATAAATATAGTCTTACTAGACTTAATTTATTTTATATAGAACCTAGTGAACTGGGATTTCATTTATCTTTTATAATTATAATACTGATGTATTTAATTATTGTGGAAAAAGATAGAAAGGTAAATAGAAAATATCTAGTTTACCTGATAAAT
>JBLHPD010000008.1:0-50509 GCA_047624165.1 Clostridium sp.
ATTTTATATCATGGGGACGCCTCTCGGCTCCCTTTAATTTGTAATACCTATTTTTAGATATGGGGTCTACGACCATAGTTTTATATTATCACAGGCATTCCCTATAGGGAATGCCTGAGTAGTAACCTTTTCTTTTGAAAAATCCAGAATAGTAGCATTTCCAATAAAATGTTCTATATCTAAATTATCTAGATAAGGACCATCACTGAGCATATGTGCAGGTGCATCTATATGCGTACCAGTATGTGAATACATAGTGATTTTTGCCTCTTGAAAGCCATCCCTTTGCAATGTATTTGCTTTTTCAAAAATTGGCTGTTTAGTTCCTGGAAAAACGGGCATATTCGGATAAATAGTATGTGTTAAATCGGTAACTCTCATAATGACCCTCCCATAATATTCTTTTTATTCATATATTACTTTACTTACGCTACGAAGTCTACCTTTGATAGGTGTCTTTTGTAATTCATCAAACACTAACTCACCTTTATTATTTAATATTTCTACAAAGGTGGATATATCAATTATATTGATAATTCCTATATCATCCTTTGTCATGCCACTAATACTGCAAAGGGTACCTACGATATCTACCGCCCTCATCTTTGTTTTTTTGCCTGCATTAATATGTAATTTCATAATTTCTTTGCTGAGCTCTGCGCCTTTTGCTTCTTTAATTTCAGGGACCGTATTCATTTTATCAGCAAATTCTTCTTTGGAATCATTTACGATTTCGGCTTCCGGGTTTTCTTTTAAAAGAATCTCTTTACCGATATATTGATGTATATCATTTAAAAACCTAGACTCACTCTCCGTAGCGAAAGTGATTGCTTTACCCATTTTTCCTATGCGTCCTGTCCTTCCTATCCTATGAACATAACTTTCCTTATCTTCGGGTATATCATAATTAATTACAAGGCTGATATTATCTATGTCTATCCCTCTAGATGCAACATCCGTAGCTACAAGATATCTAAAAAGACCTTGTTTAAAATCATTCATTACTCTTAATCTATCACTTTGATCCATTCCACCATGTATTTTTCTACAAGTATACTCGAGCTTTGAAAGTTGATTATAAACTGAATCTACTTTTACTTTTGTATTGCAGAATATTATACAGCTATCAGGATTTTCTATTGTAGTTATATCTCTTAAAAGTTTTATTTTACTTTGTTCATTTACGTTATATCGTTCTTGACATATATTATCTGCCGTTTTATTTTGGTCCTCTATTTCTATGTATATAGGATCTTTCATGTAATTGCGTCTTAACGTCTCTATGTCTCTAGGCATTGTGGCTGACAATAACATAGTAAGGCGCTGCTTTGGCAAGCTGTTTATTATTGTTTCTATCTGCTCTACAAATCCCATATTAAGCATTTCATCAGCTTCATCTATTACAAGATATTTTATATTTGATGTATCAAATGTACCTTTATCTAAATGATCTATAATGCGACCAGGTGTACCAACAACTACATGTGTTTTTTGTTTAAGTTCCTTTTTTTGATCATAGAAAGGGGACTTTCCATAAATTGAAGCTACTTTAAGTCTTTTAAATCTACCTATATTAAAAATATCTTCTTTGACTTGAATAGTAAGTTCTCTTGTTGGTGTAAGCACTAATGCTTGAGGTTTATTTTCTTCCCAATCCACTAATTCGCAAATAGGAATAGCATATGCTGCAGTCTTGCCGCTTCCGGTTTGTGACTTTACGACTACATCCTTTTGTGCGAGCACAGCGGGTATAACCTGCTTTTGGACTTTTGTTAAGTCTTTGAATTTTAACATACTTATTGCTTTTAATAATTCACTGCTTAAATTATAATCGCTAAAGTTTTCTTTTATCATTTGATCATCTCCTAATGCACATAATAACATTTTTATTATATCACATCCTGATTATTGCCTTTTTTTCAGATAGTATGCTACTTGATAATATTCAATTGTATATCCTTGATCTTTAAGTTTGTTTGAAATTTTGCGGGGGCCTAAACCTCGCGAGTGAAGTGAATCAATGAGTATTTTTATATTTTCTTTTATTTTATTAGTATTTCTTTTAGCAGACTTAGTGTCAGCATCTTCATTAAAAATTTCAAAAGGTAAATGTTCTATAAGAACAGTAGTAGTAAGGTCTTTTTTATCTCCAATATCTGATATTAGAGGAGAGGCAGCATCAATACTAAAATTGATAATATCCCTGAATTGTCGAATATTTCTTGGATAGACTGCTCTTAGAAGAATGGCTTTTGTCTCCTTGGAAAAATCCACATGATACTTAATGCCTTGAAGATCTGCAACTGCATTTTCATACTTTGTAATAAAATGCTCTAATAATGAAGACTTTTCTTTAAAGCTTCTTTCTGATAATGACGGAAGGTAGAGCTCATACTGGGCTAAACGCTGATATAATTCAGGTAATAATTCTTCTTTTAAATTTTTTGTAGATGCTGCGATAATAATCACATCTACACTGATGTCTTTTATACCACCAATTCGCCTTATTCTACCTGATTCAATAGCTTTTAAAAGTAGTGTCTGGTAATGTTCTAAAGCATGAGCTTCGTCTAAAAACAAGATACCTCCATTAGCTTGTTCAAATAAGCCTTTTCGCTGGGTAGAACCGGTGAAAGCACCTTTTTCCGAACCGAATATCTCAACGGCCGCTAAATCGGGATTGGTGAACTGAGAACAATTTACTTCAATGAAGGGCGCATTTTGGTTAATGACACCAACTTCTTTGGCATAAGTGTAAATAAGATTTGCAAGCATCGTTTTACCTGTTCCTGACTGTCCTGTGATAATAGAATGTCTCGGCCCTCCAAGAGCTCCTACAGTTCTTCTAGCTTGCACAAGTGCATTCTTTAAACTACCGTCATTTCCAATAATAGATGAAATGTTTTCTTCTGATTTATTTAAGCTTAAATGTAATTCGAGAAACTTAATTTTACGATTTAAATTATCAATTTCTTTAATGTCCTTAAAAATTGAAAAGGCGCCCGCAAATTCATTATTAACATATAGTGGATAAGAACTAACTACATATTTTTTGCCTGCTACGTAGTGTATTTTCTTATCTAACAATGCATGTTTAGTTTCTAAAACTTTTAGAAGAACAGCAGCGGGATAAAAGCTTGAAATATATTTTCCAATCATTTTTTCAACTGTGGTATTTGCGTAATCAGCAGAAACTTTATTTACATAAAGTAAAATACCATGGAGGTCAACTACATTAATACCATCATTAGACTTATCCCAAAAAAGTTCAAATAATTTATTCTTGTAAAAATCATCATGAGAAATCACAATTTTATCCCCCTTTTATTCCACATTTTTAATTGCTTGACAAATTCTAACATTATATTTCTAACAGTATAACAAAATTACAACAAAAAAGAAATAGTATTCAATATATTATTTAGATGAATGCTGGTTTTATAAGTTGTTTGAAAATTGGCATACTATTTGCTATAAATATAGACAGAAAATATTATAGGGGGGAAGAAATATGGTTAAAGTAACAGAAATAAGATGGCATGGCCGTGGAGGTCAGGGAGCAAAAACTGCATCGTTATTGCTAGCGGATGTGGCCTTTAGTACTGGTAAATATGTTCAAGGTTTCCCTGAATATGGACCAGAAAGAATGGGAGCTCCTATTACAGCTTATAACAGAATAAGTGAAGAAAAAATAAGAGTACATTCTAACATATATGAGCCAGACTTCGTAGTAGTTGTAGATCAATCTTTATTAGCTTCAATTGATGTAGCAAAAGGATTAAAGAGTAAAGGCGCAATAGTAATAAACACAGAAAAATCTCCAGAAGAAATTCGTGGAAATTTAAAAGGATATGAAGGGAAAATTTATACTATTGATGCTAAGAAAGTTTCCGAAGCGACCCTTGGAAGATATTTTCCAAATACACCAATGCTTGCAGCTATTGCAAAGATTAGTAAAATAATGCCTGAAGACATATTTTTAAAAGAAATGCAACTCTCTTTTGAACATAAATTTGCAGCAAAACCTGAAGTAATTGAAGGTAACATGAAAGCATTAAAAATGGCACTTCAGGAGGTGAAATAAATGGGTAAAACAAATATAGACGAGAGTGTAAAATGGACTGAAATAACTGAGGGTGGAAACATTTATGAAAAAGGTAATTCATCTGAATTCAAAACTGGAGATTGGAGAACAGTTAAACCCGTATTTATTGAAGATAAATGCAAGCAGTGTCTGCTTTGCGCACCAGTATGTCCAGATTGCTCTATACCAATAATAGATAGCAAAAGATTAGATTTTGATTACTACCATTGTAAAGGATGCGGAATCTGCGCAAAAGTTTGCCCTTTTAACGCAATCGAAATGGTAACAGAGTAAAGAAAGAAAATTATAGATAGAAAGGGTTTCTATTGAAACTCTACATTGAAGGAGGAGAGAATACAATGGCTATAAGAGAAAGAATGTCAGGAAATGAGGCAGTAGCAACTGCTATGAGGCAAATCAACCCAGATGTTATTGCAGCATTTCCAATTACACCATCAACTGAAATACCTCAATACTTCGCAACATACGTTGCAAATGGTAAAGTAGACACTGAATTTGTCCCAGTAGAAAGTGAACATAGTTCAATGTCAGCTTGTGTAGGTGCTGAAGCAGCAGGTGCTAGAACATTTACAGCTACATCATCTTGTGGGCTGGCATTGATGTTTGAGGTATTATATATAGCAGCATCAAGTAGATTACCAATTACAATGGCAGTGGTAAATAGATCATTATCAGGTCCTATTAACATAAATGCTGATCATTCAGATAGTATGCCAACAAGAGACTCTGGTTGGTTACAAATATACTCCGAAAATAACCAAGAAGCTTATGATAACTTTATACAAGCTGTAAGAATTGGGGAGCATGATGATGTTAGATTACCAGTTATGGTATGTCAAGATGGATTTATCACAAGTCATGCAGTTGAAAATATAGAACTTATTGAAGATGAAAAAGTTAAGAATTTCGTAGGAGAATATAGTCCAAAGCATTATTTATTAAACCCGGAGGAGCCAATGTCAGTTGGACCATATGATTCAACTCATTTTTATATGGAACACAAAAGACAACAAGCGGAGGGAATGATCAATTCAAAAAAGGTTATTATGGAAGTTGCAAAAGAGTTTGAAAAAATGACTGGAAGAAAGTACGAGATGTTTGAATCTTATAAATTAGATGATGCTGAAACTGCAATAGTTATTATAAACTCATCAGCAGGAACGGCTAAAGATGCAATAGATGTTCTTAGAGCAGAAGGTAAAAAAGTGGGGCTTCTTAAAATTCGTATTTTTAGACCATTCCCAGCAGAAGAAATTGCAAAAGCATTAGAAGGGAAAGCTGCTGTAGCTGTAATGGATAGAGCAGAAGGATTCAGTGCTTGTGGAGGACCAGTATTTGCAGAAGTAAGAAGTGCTTTATATGACTCATCAAATAAACCGAAAATGATTAATTACATTTACGGTTTAGGTGGTCGTGACGTTAGAACTCAAAATATAATGGAAGTATATAGCGCGCTTGATGAAATCAAAAACACAGGAGATATCGGCAGCACATACAGATATCTTTCAGTAAGAGAATAGGAGGCGAATGGTGTGGGTTATAATTTAAAAAAAGAAATGAATAAACCAGAACGTTTAGCAGGTGGACATAGAATGTGTGCAGGCTGCGGTGCTCCAATTGCAGTAAGAGGGGTACTACGTGCATTAAAGCAAGAAGATAAAGCAGTAATAGGTTGTGCAACAAGTTGTCTTGAAGTTTCTACATTTATGTACCCATATACAGCATGGAAAGATTCGTTCATACACAATGCTTTTGAAAACGCAGGAGCTACGGTTAGTGGAGTAGAAGCTGCCCACAAAGCATTGTTAAGAAAAGGAAAATTGAAAAATGAGTGCAAATTTATTGCTTTTGGCGGAGATGGTGGAACATATGATATAGGGTTCCAATCACTATCAGGTGCAATGGAACGTGGACATGATATGGTTTATGTTTGTTATGATAATGGTGCTTATATGAACACTGGTATCCAACGTTCATCAGCCACACCAAAATTTGCAGATACAACAACAACGCCTGTAGGTATAGAATCTGATGGTAAAAAACAATATAGAAAAGATCTTGGTCAAATTATAGCTGCTCATCATGTTCCATATGTGGCTCAAACTACATTTGTTAAGGATCTAAAAGATCTTCATGAAAAATCTGAGAAAGCTCTTTATAAAAAAGGTTCAGCTTTCTTAAATGTAATGGCACCGTGTCCAAGAGGATGGAGATATCCATCTGAAGACTTAATGGAAATATGTCGTTTAGCAGTAGAAACGTGTTATTGGCCACTTTATGAAGTTGAAGATGGGAAATGGACATTAAATTATACTCCTAAAAAGAAATTACCTATTGAAGAATTCTTAAAACCACAAGGAAGATTCAAGCACTTATTCAAGAGTGGCAAAGAACATCTAATTGCAGAAATGCAAGCTGAAGTTGATAAAAGATGGGAAGAACTATTAGTTAGATGTGGTAAATAATTTCAGAATGATGTCTATCTAAAAATAGATTAGCAATATAATTGTACTTTTTATTAAGGCGCAATTATATTGCTATTTCTTTTTGAAATTTATATTAAATCACTGATAGGTTCTTTACTTTTCAGTTAAATAATTACCTGTGAAATACAAAATAAGGCTAATTAAAAGAACTATAAATATATTTAATCTAAATAAAAATATTTTATCTAAAAACATGATACAAGCAATCAGGATACAAATCCATAAAAATAATATTACCCAAAGTATAAAAAACTCTTTAATTTTACCACCTTTAATTGGTTTCTTAAAACAACTTTTTTTGGTATAAGTCATAATAGCAATGACCATAGAACCTATAAATAAAAATTGAAAAATCACTCCCAAATTGAAGTTTAGATAAAATGTAAAATTGGTAACACTGTATTTCTTAATTATAATTAAATTTTGTGTAATATAATTAATGATTGATAGTATTATTATGAGCATCCCTGTGTACATAACATATTCGCTGCAACGTGATAGATAATTATAGCTTGATTTATAGGTATTTACTATTTCTTCACAGTAATGCTTAATATCTGGTGTTCCTAGCATATTTTCAATACTTACACCTTGCTGCTCTGCATTTAAAAAACTATCTAGTATTTGTTGAAGAAATTCTTCTGCATCTCTTGTTTTTATATTTGATGCACGTATATAGACCACAATGTCAGTAAATATACTTTTGTTTTCTAAAGATAAGTTTTCAGATGCTTTATTTAATTGTATTATTAGTGATTTTGTTTTAACCATTTATATCATCCCCCAATATCTTATTAACTGATTTTGAAATTTTATCCCAGGAGTTACAAAAGTCTAAAAATTCCTGTTCCCCAATCTTAGTAAGGAAATAATATTTTCGTTTTGGACCCAGAGGAGAGTCACGGCTAACTGATGATAATAAGTTATTTTTCTCTAACCTAATTAGTAAAGGATATAGAGTTCCTTCCGATAAATCATCAAAACCATTAGTTTTTAGTGAATTATATAATGTATTTCCTTTCAATCCAATATCGGGGTTTGAGTATTTTTATATAAAATTACTTCCTGGGGCTAAGCATGTATCTACACCTCATCAAAATTCAACGACAGAATATATTGTGGTAACGAAAGGAACTCTGGTGCAAACTGTTGAAGACCAAACATTTGAGCTTACGGCTCCTTGCGCATTAACGTTCAAATCAAATAAGAATCATACTTATAGTAACCCATATGATACAGAAGTTATCTTTCATAATATAGTTAAATATTAGACTGAATCAAGATTGATAAGGCAACTCAAAAATGATAGATATATAAATATAAAAAATGAAAGGAGATAGTTATGGTTACAGAAAGAATTGAATCAGCAAGGCAGAATTATATCAATGCAAAGCCAGTAATTTCATGCGAAAGAGCAAGGATTTGGACAGAGTCACACAAGAAAACAGAAGGTGAATCAATAGTTATAAGAAGGGCTAAGGCTTTCAGAGACACTTGTGAGCAGATTGATGTTGCTATTTTTGGTGGAGAGCTTATTGTCGGAGTTATTGGTGAATTCAGAAAATGCGGTATCCTAACTCACAATTACCTGAAGAAACTGCAAAAGTAATAGTTGATACTGGTTTTGTTGATAACGATTCTAAATGGAGACAAGCTGTGGGTGAAATAACACCAGATTATCAAGATGTTTTATTTAAAAAAGGCTTTGGCGGAATAATTAGAGAGGCAAAAGAACATATTTCTAAGCTATCACTTACCTCAGCAGAAGATATGAATAAAAAAGAATTCTATGATTCAATTATTATTACTTCCGAAGGTGTTATTTCACTTGCAAATAGATATTCTAAAAAAGCTAGAGAAATGGCAGCCACAGAAAATAATATTATAAGAAAAGATGAACTTTTAAAAATCGCTGAGATATGTAGTAAGATACCTGAAAATCCTCCTACTACTTTTCATGAAGCTATTCAATTTGTTTGGTTCTCGCAACTTAGTGGAGTAATATCTGAAAATCCACTTGCACTTAATATTGGTAGATTTGATCAATTTATGTATCCATACTACAAATCTGATATAGATAGTGGAATCATGACTAAGGATGAAATTCAAGAGCTTATTGAAGCTTTTTGGATAAAACTTTCTGAGTGGGTTTGGACAATATCAGCAAATACAGCTGAATTTTTTGCTGGATATAACCAATTCCAAAACCTAACTGTAGGTGGTAAAACAAGGGAAGGAAAAGATGCTACTAATGATCTTTCATACATGTGCTTGCAAGCAACTGAAAGAGTAAAAACTCATCAACCAGGTCTAAGTGTTAGAATCCAGCAGGATTGTCCTAGTGAATTTTTAGAAGCTGTAACTCATTTGGTAAGTAAAGGTACTGGATTTCCAGCAATTCATAATGATAACGCTGGTTATCAAATGCTAATAAATGCCGGCTATGAACCAGAAGATGCAAGGGATTGGAATAACTGTGGTTGTGTGGTTCCACATTTTAGAAAAACAGGTGAATGGACATCAGCCGCAAACATAAACTTTACTGCAGCATTAGAATTCGCACTAAACCAAGGTAAAAGTAGGATTACTGGTAAGAAGATAGGGTTAGAAGAGAACAATCCAAATAAATTTGAAACCTATGAAGAAGTCGAAAGTGCATTTTACAAACAATTTGATAATCTTATTGAACATGCTATTATAGCCACTTTACTCGCACAAAAACTTCAAAAGGAGATGGTTCCAAGACCATTCTTATCATCTTGCATAGAGGAATGTATGATAAAGGGAAAAGATTTAGTTGATGCTGGTGCAAAATATAATTTGGGTCCAGTTCTTACAGGAATGGGGCTAGCTGTTACATCTAATTCTTTAGCTGTAATTAAGAAACTTGTGTTTGAAGATAAAGTTACTACTATGGAAACTATGATTAATGCACTTGATGCAAATTGGGAAGGTTACGAAGAGTTAAGACAATTGGCGCTTATTGTTCCAAAGTATGGTAATGATATCGATTATGTAGATGATATTGCTATTAAAATGGCAAATTATTATTACAAAGAAGGACATAAATATAAAGACATCAATGGTAATAATTTTAATACTGCTTTTATGGGTATATCTAACTACTTGCCAGCTGGCAAAGTTATTGGAGCTACTTCTTGCGGCAGAAAAGCTAAAGAACCATTATCCGAAGGGGTATCACCGTTTGCTGGATCTGACACATCTACGCCACTCGGTCTTTACTTTAACATTTTATTTTGAGATTAGGAGGAATTTATATGAATGATGTAAGTGGATATTTTATGGAACCGCAAAATTTTTCTGTTAATGATGGAAATGGAATAAGAACAGTTATTTTTTTTGCTGGTTGTCCTCTTAGATGTCAATGGTGCTCTAATCCGGAAAGTTATACAGAATTAAATGAGAAAAACAATTTTATTAATAATTATAATAGTGAACAAATATTAAAAATAATAGAAAAGCAAAAAATATTCTATAGATTTTCAGGAGGTGGCGTTACCTTTTCAGGAGGTGAAGCAACCGTGCAAACAAATATTTTGAGAGAACTTGTATATAAACTTTATGATCAAGCGATTGACTTAGCTATTGAAACATCAGGATACTTTAACTTTGATGATGTGAAAGATATATTAGAAAAATTAAATCTAATATTTGTAGACATAAAACATATGGATGATAATAAACATAGATTTTATACAGGAATTAGTAACGAGCATATATTAAAGAATATATCGAGACTCAATAAACTTAAGGTACCTGTGGTAGTTCGTATACCAGTAATTGGTGGGGTGAATTCTGATATAGATAATATAAGAAAAACTGCTAGATTTGTTAAAAATAATATAGATGTACCCAAATTAGAACTATTACCATATCACTCATTTGGAGATAGTAAATATGAAGCTCTTGGTTTAGAGAAGCCATCAGGGCTGTTTGGAACTCCATCACCCGATTATTTAAGGGAATTAAACAAAATAGTTCGAAATGAAGGTGTAGAGGTAGTTAGCTATAAGTAAACTTATAGCTAAAAAATTTAAAAGCTACTAATTCATAATTTCTTATTAAACACTACAAGGCATTAAGAATTACTTAGAATAACCATATTTTTCTAAATGAAAAATACTTTATTTAGAAAAAATTATAATGAATTTGATATAATCTAATATTTATTTTAATATAATCAATAAAGTAGTTGAATTTTGTGATATTATTATAGTATGAAATGTTTTAATTTAAGAGGAGGAATTTTTAATGGTACCAGACCCCATGCCCGATAATGTAATGACACAATTTATACTAATTGTGGGTTTAACACTGATAAATGCATTCTTTGCATCATCAGAAATGGCTATAGAATCACTAAACAAAAATAAAATAAAATATCTTGCTGAAGAAGGTAATAAAAAAGCACAGTTATTAGTAAAACTTATTGAGGAGCCAACAAAATTTTTATCAACTATTCGAATTGGAATTACACTTGTTGGATTTTTTGCTATTGCGTCTGTTGCTACAGGTATGTCTAATAATTTTGCAGGATTTTTAAACAGTTTAAATGTACCTTATAGTCATCGAGTTGCTTTAGTTTGCATAATAATTGGATTATCTTATATAATGATTGTATTTGGAGAGCTGTTTCCAAAGCGCCTAGGACAACAAAAGTCAGAAGCTATTGCAATGTTTTCAGTAGTGCCAATGCTCTACGTATCTAAAGTAGTGGGTCCCCTCGCAATGTTAATTTCAGCATCCACTAATTTTTTAGTAAGGATTACTGGTCTTAATAGTGATAAGGTAGAAGAAAAAATATCAAAAGAGGAATTAAAATCGTTTGTGGAAGTTGGGAAAAATCAGGGAGTTATAAATGAAACTGAAACAAAAATGATAAATAATATTATTGAGTTTAATGATAAATTAGCTAGAGAAGTTATGACACCAAGAACTGAGGTGTTTTTAATTGATATAAATGAGCCTATAACGCAGTTCTTAGATGAGTTATTAGAAGGAAAGCATTCAAGAGTTCCAGTATTTGAGAATGATGTTGATAATATCATAGGAATACTCTATATGAAGGATTTTGTAATAGAGGCGCATAGAAATGGTTTTGAAAATGTGAAAATTAGAAATATATTACATCAGCCTTACTTTGTTTATGAAAGTATTAATATAGGCGAATTATTTAAAGAATTACAAAAAACTAAAAAAAATATGGCTATACTTATAGATGAATATGGTGGATTTTCAGGGTTAGTTACTAATAAAGATCTTATAGAAGAAGTTATGGGAAATATTGAAGATGAATATGATGATGACGAACCTGATATAAGAAAAGTTGATAACAATACTTATATAGTGGATGGATTACTTTCAATTGGCGAATTAAATGACAATCTAGACTTAAATTTAGTATCAAAAAATTATAATACAATAGGAGGTTTTTTAGTTAGTTTGATGGGATGTATTCCAAATCATAATGAAAACAAAACTATTGTGTATGAGAATGTAATATTTAAAATAGAGGAAGTTAAAGAAAGAAGAATAGGAAAAATTAAAATATGCATATAAATAAAAACGCTCTACTTTATAAAAGTGGAGCGTTTTTATTTATATAGAATTATAACTAACTTATCGTAAATATTACTATTTAGGGTTCTTAATAGGTACTATAATATTATCAAATAAATCTTTATTTTCATTTACTTTAGTTTCGCCACCAACAACCGAATATAAATTTTGTTTTATTACGGCATCTAATAGATCCGCAAAGTCTCTTATGTCTTCCTCCGTAGTCGATAATACTTCATCTCGTAACTTTTGAATATCCTTTTGGCTAGTACCCGTAAAATACATATTGTCCCCTATTAGGCCTTTATCAGAAGGGCCTGTTAGATAATCCATCTTCCCTATAGTTCCTATTATATAATTAGTCATTTCTTTTTCATCTGCTTTAAAGTTTCTTAAAAACTTCACGGCTCCATCAAAGGTATTTAATGTTTCCTTTAGATTTGGGTCACGATAGGAATAGAATAATGCATCCTCCTTTGTGAAACTCATAAAACCACCATAAGCACCACCTTTGACTCTAATTTCCTTCCATAAATAATCACTATTTAAAATATTTTGGATTACCATCATTTTTCCATTATAATCATATCCTGCTTTTTTAAAGCTTCCAGCCTTAACCACATATTGCACTTGGGATGGAATCACAAAAGCCTCATTCTTTTTTGAGAAATCAAATTTATATTCTTGCTTCGGGAATTCTTTATCTCCAATTTTTCCTCCAAAATTGTTAAAACTTTTTGCAAAATCAGTATAATATTTTTCATCCCCTGTATAGCTTACAACTAATCCTTCTTTGTTAAATACAATATCGCGAACGCTATTTAAATTTTTTACCATTTCATCAAATCTAGCTTCAAAATTATCATCTAAATCACAAATGAAATTATAGTAAGGGATATAATTTAAATCATTATACTTACCAATATTTGATATGTAAGATAGTGTACGCTCTATTGCTAAACTATTGCCTTGACTAACAAATACAGATTCATGTTTTGCTCTTATCATTTTAATTAATTCCTTCATACGCTTCTTGTCATCGAATACACTATGATTCATAGTTTCATCTAAAAGTTCAAAAGCTTTAGGCAAATTATTATTAAGTGCATTCATTGAAACCATCATTTTAGTAGAGTATTTATTACTATCAGCATTATTATTAAATGCTGTTGAAGTAAACCCAATTCCTCCAGTATCATTCATTATTTTATTTGAAAGCTGTTTAAAATCATATTTTTCAGTATTGATACTTCCTAAAACATTAGCAAGTAACTTATAATATAATATTTTATCCTGAGGTACTTTAGAACTGTCAAAATACAAATTAGTATAAGCAACTCCGTCAGTAAAAATAGGATGGCTTAATACTTTTATACCTCCTTCGGATTTTTCTATTGTTGGTACTTCTTCTGCCTTTGAATTCAAATCCTTTAGTGAAAGTGTTGGTATTTTCGCTAAATTTTCTTTTGTATCTTCCACCTCTTGCCATTTTTTTAATTCATCTGTATCTTTTTTAATTTTAGCTAATTCAGTTCCTGATAGTGATGCTTTATAATCTGCAAGTTTGTTTTTTAATGCTTCTTCGTTCTTTTCATTTAAGCCCTTAGATGGTTTTATCACAACTAGTGAACTATGTTTATTGTCTAATAAATATTTTTGAATCAATTTTTCAAAATACTTATCATCTATTTTAGACTTTATTTTATTTAATGATGGAGTGATTTCTAGATACTCTGTAGGGTCTCCGTCATAATTCCAGCTATTCATAGAACCATACATATAATTCATGCCTCTATTAGCATCTGAATTTTGAGTACGTAAAGTTAATTCTATAGCATTGAATACAGAATTAACTAATTCCTTATCAAAGCCATCTTTTACTATCTGTTTTAGAGAATCATTAATAACACTTTCAAATTTATATTTTTCTGACTCATTTGCATTATTAGCAATTATGCTGAAAGTTGGTTGCTTGGTTGAAATATTAAAGGTTGCATAAGCATCCGTTCCAATACCGTTATCTAGCAAAGTTTTCTTTAGAGGTGAAGCTTGGGTATTCAAAAGGATTGCTTGCAAAATTTGAAAACCTAAAACATCTTCTACGTCTGTTTCTTTATCAATCAAATAATTACTTGCTAGATAAGTCACATTTACTGTACTTGCATCTTTAGCTACTGGATACACTTCAGTTTTTTCAACATTTCTTTCATAAGGTTTCTGTGATTTAATTACACTATCCACAGTTGTTGTTTTTAGTTTACTTAAATAATCATCATTCATAAATTTTAAGGTTTTTTCAATATCTAATTTCCCATATAAATATATAGAACTATTTGATGGCACATAATATTTTTTATAAGTTTCTATAAATTTATTATAAGTTAAGTCAGGAATATTATTTGGATTACCACCAGATTCGAAGTTGTATGAATTATTACTAAAAAGCGATTCATTAATAGTATTTGATAATATTCTCTGAGGAGACGAATAATTACCTTTCATTTCATTGTATACTATTCCATTATATTTTAAATCACCTGTTTCACTATTAATTTCATAATGCCATCCTTCCTGTTTAAGTATTCTAGGATCTTCAGATATATTTGAATAAAACACTGCATCCATATATACACTCATCAAATTGTTGAAATCCTTTTCATTTTTACTTGACACTGGATACATAGTAAAATCTGGTCCTGTCATAGCATTTATAAATGTACTAAGTGATTGCTTAGTCATAATTAAAAATGGATCTTTAACAGGATATTTCTTTGAACCGCATAGAACTGAATGTTCAATAATGTGATTAACACCAGTGTTATCATTCACAGGTGTGCGAAAATTTATTGAGAATACTTTGTTTTCATCCTCATTTTGTAAATAAATCAGTTTAGCTCCACTTTTAACATGCTTGAATATCATTGCCGTAGATTGTATATCCTCAATCCATTTTTTAGATTCTAGCTTAAAACCTGATATACTTTTGCCTATTTCTAAGTTTAAATTAACATTTATGTAAGTTGTAGCCTTAGCTTGTGTAACTTGTACACCTTGTGTAACTTGTACACCTTGTGTAACTTGTACACCTTGTGTAACACTACTGAAGTTATTAAGCAATAATCCCACTGTCAATAGTATAGAAGTTATTTTTTTCGAATTTCTCATTATTTACCACCTTTATATAAGATATTTCATAATAATAATATTGTTTCTCTTGTTATACCTAATATGTTTCATTTTTAGCATACATTAATTAGTATATATCCTATTTTATTACTAGTAAATAGGTTTACACTTAAAATTTACATTAAACATAAAAAAATCCAGTAGTATTCCACTAGATTTTTAGTTTAGCACTTTGGATATTAAAAATAAGAAATTAATCTAGTAACATATGATACCGACAATTTATTTATTAATGAGTATACTAATATCATAATAAAGAGCAGATAATGGTTAATAAAAGATTATAGAAGAAGCTTTAGGATAGACTATTAGTAGTTTGAAATATTAAATAAATTAAGAGGAGATGTTTTTATGGATAAATATGTTTGTGTAGTGTGCGGGTACGAGTATGACCCCGAAATAGGAGATCCAGATGGTGGAATAAAACCAGGTACTAAATTTGAGGATATTCCAGAAGATTGGGTTTGTCCATTATGTGGAGTTACTAAATCGGATTTTGAAAAAGTGGAATAAATATTGTTATAATAATTGGATGTTAAATTAAGCAAGGGAAGAGATAATAATTATACCAATTGAGGCAAAGTAGTAACAACAAGTCAAAAGTAAAAAATTATTTCATAGAGAGAGTCTACCCAAAAGAGTAATTATGGGTAGGCTTTTTCTAATTGTTTTTAAAATTAATCTGAAATTATTGACAAGAATGTTAGCGTATATAAAGGTACATAGAAATTAATGTAGAATTTATTTATTAAAATGCGAGAGAAAATATTTTTTCATACGTTATATAAAGTGTAAAAGCTTTTACAGAAACTATCAGATGGGAGAAATTTTATGAAAAGTAATGAAGAAAATTATATTAAAAGGTTGAAAAATGGAAAAGAAGATGCACTGGAATTTATAGTAGATAAATACGTAGTCTTAGTAAAATCTGCTGTGTATAAGGTTCTAGCACCCCTTGAAAGAGATGGAATCATTGAAGAGTGCATAAATGACGTATTTCTTTCAGTATGGAATCATTCAAATAAATTTAATGGAGAAGAAGCCCAGTTTAAAAACTGGATATATAAAATAGCTAAATATAGAGCCATTGATTATTATAGAAAGCAAATTAAAAATACAGAAGTTAGTCTAAAAGGAGATATAAGCGAAGGTAAATCAGTAGAGGAAGAAGTTATTATTTCAGAGGATAGAAATGAATTAATAGTTTTAATAAACTCTCTTGAACCTATAGACAGAGATATATTTGTTATGAAATTCTTCTTAGATGTGAAATCGGATAACATAGCTAGAAAACTTGGAATGAGTAGAGCAGCTATAGATAATAGAATTTATAGAGGCAAGAAAAAACTGAATAAGAAAGTTAATAGTTTTAAATTGGAGGTAGTATAATATGAAAGATATTTATGAACTGTTAAATGATGTAGATATAGATGTAGATGAAATAGATGAAAATGAAGATGGCAATATAAAAGTAGAATATATTGAAAAATTAAGGATAAAGAAGGCTTTAAGAAAGGCTATAAAGAAAAATAGGTCATGGAATAAAAGAGCTATAATTGCAGCAGGTTTGTTTTTTGCAATGATTGGATGTGCTGGAGTTATTGGAGTAGCTAACCCAGCCTATGCAACGGATATACCTATTGTGGGGGATATATTTAGGTTCTTAGACAATGGTAGAACTGGTGTATATGATAAATACAAAGAAAACGCAAATGAAATAAATGTTACTAAAGAAAGTAATGGAAATTCAATTACTATAAAAGATGCTATTTTTGATGGAAGAACCTTAACCTATACTTATGAAATAAAAAGTAATAAAGATTTAGGTGAGAGGCCAACATTAGGTATTGGAGGTTCAGTTATTCAAATTGAAGACTATAAGGGAGGACTAGCTGGAAGTTCTGGAACCCAAAGAGTAGATAAGAATACTTACGTAGGAAAGGATACTTATACTATAGATGAGCAAAGAGAAAAGATTAATTTTCAACTAAAAATCAAAAGTATTGCAGATGTTAGTAGTGGAGAGGCTAAAGAGGCAAATGAGGCAAAGGGGAATTGGAAATTCAAAATTAGTTTACAAGCGCTACAAAGTACTAAGCAAGCGGTGAACAAGGGCACTGAAAATGAGGGTATAAAGGTAAACATAGATGCTATATCTAAAACCAGCGCAACATTTAGTATCAATTATTCTCAAAGCATTACTGAAAAAGTAAAAGAAAAATGGTTTAGTGTAAGTACAGACTTAGAAGTAAGAGATGATTTGGGAAACGTTTATAAGGGTGAAGGCAATGGGGGAAGTGGAGATGAGACTACCTTAAACTGGAGGGAAACTTTTGGTAAATTAGATGTCATGGCACATCAGCTTATAATAACTCCTAAAATTCATATGTCTAATAATGGCGGAGGCGCTCAAATTGATGAAAGTGGGAAGGAAACTGAAATAAAAGTTAATATAGATGAAAATCATCCAGAGAGTGGAGATATTATATTAGATAATATTGTTGTTGATTTAGATAAGTAGATATAATTTGGCCCTGTAAATAATGCTGGTTACACAAAATTATTTACAGGGTCGTTAACTACTGCAAAAACACAGTAAACTTACTACCAACTCCTTTTTTAGATTTAACTTTCAAATATCCTCCTTGCTTACTTATTATTTCTCTAGTTAAATATAGTCCAATACCTACGCCTTCTATTTGTTGTACCTCGTCTCCTCTATAAAAACGTTTAAATATATTATTTATTTCTTCTTCCTCTATGCCAATTCCATCATCACCTATATCAATTCGAGTGAAAATTTCTAGGGGTACAACTTTAATATTTATATTCCCACCATAACCTGTATATTTAACAGCATTTTCTACAACATTAAATATGGCTTCAGCTGTCCATTTTTTATCATGACATACCACTATAGATTCATCACAATTTATTTCAATATGTATGTTTTTTTTCTGTGCTTTAAGATATACACTTCCAACTACTTGCGCTATAGTTTCACTAAGAGGCGATCTCTCTTTATTTAGAATTATTACACCGGTCTCAAGCCTGGACATTTTTATAAGAGCTTCCATAAGCCATTGCAGTTTTTCTATTTGAAACTTCATATTTTTCAAAAACTCTTTTTCTTGATCCTTTGTCAGATCCCGCAGAAGTAAAGTTTCATTAATCATAGTAATGTTAGCTAGTGGGGTTTTTATCTGATGAGAAATATCTGAAATTATACTTTTAAGTTTGTTTCGGTCGCTATTAAACTCTGTTCTTTCACTTTCTATCATGTCAATAAGTTGTTTAATTTTGCTTTCAAATTTTGATAATAAAGTTTCTTTATTTGTATCAAAAGGGGTATTTTCTTTTTTAGCTATTACATTATCGATAACATCACAGAGGCTATTGTAAAACTTAACCACTTTAATTCTTGTAAGCCATATAAAACTTATAGCCATAGTTAAAAATATAATTACAAAAGCTATTATAGTAAATTTGAAGTTGTTTAAAGCATGTACTAAATCTGGGTTGATTTTCAGTATTGTATTATATAACCTACCTATGTATAAAAGAAATAAAATGCTTATAGAAATAAAAAATAAAATAAATACACTATATATTTTATTCGTTGAAAAATCCTTTAGATTGTTCACGATATATCACCTACCCACATGTAACCCATGCCATATACAGTTTTAATATATTTAGGTGATGATGGGTCATCCTCAAGTTTAGCCCTTAGTCTATTGATATTAACTGTAAGTGCATGTTCATCAACAAAATTTAAATTCTTATCCCAAAGTTCTTCCATTAACACTCGCCTTGTTAGTAGTTGTCCCTTATTTAACAAAAGCACCTTTAAGATTTTATATTCCGTAGGTGTTAAAGTTACATTATTATTACCTTTCAAAGCTGTCATCTTATCAAAATTAAATATCATATCGCCTATTATAATGTCAGCACTCTCTTTTGTTTCTAAACTATATCTTCTAAATATAGCTAAAATTCTTTCTCTCAAAATACTTAAATTAAAAGGTTTTGTAACATAATCGTCTCCACCTAATTTAAAACCTGTAACAATATCAAGTTCCATGTCACAAGCAGTAAGAAATACTATAGGCACATCTGAAGTTTCTCTCACTTTTATGCAAAAATCAAAACCACTACCATCTGGCAAATTAACATCAAGAATTACCATATCTATTTTATTGTTTTCAAGCTTTACATAAGCATCCTTTAAAGTAAACGCGGATTCAGTTTTGAAACCATCTGCATTCATGTTAAAGCATATTCCATTATTAAGCATAACATCATCTTCTACAATAAGAATCCTTTTCATATTCACAATCCCTTCTATTACATTACAGTTAATTGTTTCCTATTACTATTTTATCAAAAGTAAGGGTATTATTCCATAATAACATTTAACGACATTTCAGAAGGGAGGTTTTACACATCTATAAGTTGGGACCTACCTAGTGAAAAGACTTACCTTTTTAGGTGAATCTTTTCATGTGCCTTATTCACTTTCTCTTAATCTTTCAATAATACTGCTTTTGGAAACATTTCCATAGCATAGCTTTGGAATAAAAATAGCAAAAATTATTATTCCCAAAGAACTTGCTATAATAGGAATAATTTTGAAATTATATTTAAAGATTGTAATTCCACTACAAAGCAAAGTTATTGCAAAATGAGTTATAAGTATTCCCACAGTTGAAACAATAGCCGTTGTAATAAGGGCATAGTAAAGTCCTTCAAAAATAAGCATTTTTAAAAGCTGTTTTCTGGTCATTCCCACACTTTCAAGTATGGCAAATTCTTGTTTTCTAGCTAAAATACTTGTAAGCATGGTATTAATAAAATTCATAAGACCTATTATAAATACTACAGCGCTAAGACTATAGCCTATTATAGAAAAAGACCTTGTGAAATTTTTATACTCATTTATATAATCCTTTTTTGAACGATACTCTAAGTCCTTATTGCTACTTTGAAGCTTTTTAATATGATTTTCTACAGTGCTACTTTTTTCTTTATTAATAAATATTTGTGCTGTCATTATTGCTGGTTTTTTAATAAATGAAGTAAATTCCTTTGATGGGATATAGGCTTTATATCCTGTTGGTGTATATATTTTCAGATCAAATGTACGCACTATTTCTACTAATGCCATAACCTCAAAAGTTTTCTTTCCTCCATTTTTTAAATTAAGGGTTATTTTATCTCCTACTTCGTAATAATCACATCCAAAGGATTGATTTATCAATATATATTTACCAGTTGAAAATTTTTCAAGGTTAAATTCACCTTTAATTATAGTGTTCTTATTATACATATCCATGCAACCACTATCTAAACCATAAAGCTGAACTTCTATTTCTTTTATACCTTGCATTAATATACCCTGCATATTAGCTTTCACACCTTCTTCATTTACAGAAGCTTTTTTCATAACATCAAGCTTATGGTCATCAACTTTATCATTTGCAAATCCAGAATAAATTTTATCTATTCGGGTTACTCCCTGAATATTTTTTAGTCCATTACACATTTTTTCATCAACAGTACTCGCACCATTAAATATATTTTTCCCAAAATTAGAATAATCACTAATAACAAAATCACCTCTTATGCTACCTTTAAGATATAAATCCATATTAAAGCTTCCAATTAGAGTAGCAACAAAATTAAACAATATAATGCTTAATGAAAGGGATGCTAGGACAATAATTGCTTTTTTCTTATTTCTAAATATATTTGAAAAAGCCATCTTATAAAGCTTTGCACCACTTGTAGAGTTTTTAATTCCACTTTTATTTTTAATTTCGATTCCTGTATATCTTACCGCTTCAATTGGAGATACTTTAGATGCAATCTTTCCTGGTTTATTTGAACTTAAAAAAACAGTGATTAAAGAAAATAATGCTGAACCTACAAATATAATAGGATTTATTGATATTGTTGTGCTATCACTCATATTTGAAGTACTAAGTGCAATAGGCACAAGAACCGCGCCTATGAAATATCCACAAAATAAGCCTATTGGAATACCAAGTAAAGATAGCATAAATGCTTGTTTTCGTATTATGCTTTTTAATTGTTTTTTTGTAGTCCCTATGGTTTTTAATAATCCATAGTATTTAGTATCCTTCACTACTGAAATATAAAATATATTATATATCAGCAGATAACCACTAAACATTATAAGTATTCCTATAATTATAAAAGGAATTATGTTTGACAAATCAGCATCATGAGTAGACAAATATGCCCAGTTAACGCCATATCTTTCCTCAGAAAAGTTTATGCCCGTATCTTTAATAATTTTTTTTAGATTATTTTCAGTATCAGAAGCCTTATCAAACATAACATCAAGTTCAGTAAATCCTGTATAGTTTCCAGTTTTCTTATTTTTAACTAAATCAATATCTTTAAGATTTTTATCTACAAAATCCATGGAGACTAATGCTATTCCTGCGCTTGCAACTGCTTTATCGCCTTTCCAAAAACCACTCAATACAAAGTCCTTTGTATATTTTTTATCCACTATGGAGTACTCTAGCTTGACCTTTTCTCCAATTTTATGTGGTACATTAAGCATATCAAGCACCCAAGTAGGAAGAGCTATTTCATTTTCCGTTTTTGGAACTTCACCTGTGGTAGGTTCATAAAATCCCCATTTTACCCAGTTTGAATCCCCATACCGCATTTCTACAGAGTTACTTCTGAGCTCTGTATTTTCTAAATCCGATATTATCACTGTAGTGCCGTATTCTTTGATAAGTGGATGCTTTTTTAATTTATCTGTTTCCTCTTTTGTAAGGTACTTAAATCCACCGTGAGCTTTTGTACCTACCTGTCTCATAGTAGCATTTTGCGTAGAATCAATTAAACTCATGCCAATAGTAAATACTGCAGTAAATAATATAGTTGTAAGTACTATAGCTAAAAGTGCAAAAATATTTCTCGTTCTATTTGCCTTAAAGTTCCTTTTGGCAAGTTTAGAGGAGATTTTTCTATTATTATTTTTAAACATTTGTAATCTGCACCCTTGAAGACACAATCTTGCCATCCTCAATTCTTATAATCCTATCGGCAAGCTGTGCTATTTCTTCATTGTGGGTTATCATAACAATTGTTTGATTAAATTTTTTACTTGTAATTTTAAGAAGGCCTAAAACCTCCTGACCTGTTTTAGTATCTAAGTTTCCTGTAGGTTCATCTGCAAGTATTATAGAAGGTTTTGCAGCTAGAGCTCTTCCAATGGCAACTCTTTGCTGCTGTCCGCCAGAAAGGTTATTAGGCAGATTATTAAGCTTACTGCTTAATCGTAAAATACTCGCAATATCTTCAATATACTCTTTATCAATTTTATTTCCATCGAGTTCTATAGGTAAAACTATATTCTCATAAACATTGAGTATAGGAACAAGATTGTAATTTTGAAAAATAAAACCTATATTTCTACGTCTGTAGATAGTTAGCTGTTCTTCATTCATATTGAATACATCTTTTCCGTCAATAATGACTTTACCCTCGGTAGGTCTATCTAATCCTCCAAGCATATGTAAAAGTGTACTTTTACCACTTCCCGAAGTTCCTATAATAGCAACAAATTCACCCTTTTTAACTTCAAAATTAACTCCATCTAATGCTTTTACCAAATTCGTATCTTTACCATAATATTTTTTTAAATTCTCAGTTTTTAATAGTAACATTTGCCCATCCCCAATCTATATTCTAAGTATAGATTAACAAAACTATATAACAAACTCGTCACAGAATACAGGGCAAATGTAACAATATTGTTATATTTAGAGAAGTAAACAACTTGAAACTGTTCTGTCATTTTTTAAATCCTTATGAAATCCTTATAATTGGAGTTTATAGTATGATGTGAACTCAAGAAAGGAAGATGAATATGGATAATTACATTTTACAAACAAAAAATCTTTGCAAGACTTTTAAAAAACAGCGTGCAGTAAATAACATTTCGCTGTCCATTGAGAGAAATTCTGTCTATGGATTGCTAGGTCCGAATGGTGCAGGGAAATCAACTCTATTAAAAATGGTTACGGGAATGCTTCATCCAACATCAGGAGAAATTATTTTTGAGGGTCATCCTTGGAGCAGGAAGGATCTTTCTAATATAGGAGTTTTGATTGAGTCTCCACCTCTTTATGAAAATTTGACGGCGGTGGAAAACCTGAAAGTCCGAACCATTCTTTTAGGACTTCCGGATTCACGTATTAAAGAGGTACTGGAAACGGTTGATTTGACAAACACAAATAAAAAGCAAGCAGGACAGTTTTCTATGGGAATGAAGCAAAGGCTTGGAATTGCAATTGCACTCCTGAATAAACCTAAATTGCTAATTTTGGATGAGCCTACAAACGGTCTTGACCCTCTTGGAATACAAGATTTAAGAGAGTTAATACGTTCTTTCCCAGCGCAGGGGATGACAGTTATTCTATCTAGCCATATATTAAGTGAGGTTGAACTTATTGCAGACCACATTGGTATCATAAGCAATGGGGTACTCGGGTATAACGGCAAAATCAATCCTGGGGAAGATCTGGAAGTGCTTTTTACAGAGGTTGTGAAAAAGAACAGGGAGATGGTTTCATAATGATCAAATATTTACAGGCTGAAAATTTGAAATGTAAGAGAACATTTATAAAAAAACTGATTCTTATCGCACCTATAGTTACTTTGTTATTTGGATTTATGACTGGAAAATATTTTGAAGCTGATAGCTTCAATTGGTGGTACATGATGATACTACCAGGATATATTTCAATAATGGCAGTAATGACTAACGATGCGGAGCAAAAAAAGTTACGCTATAGGGCTGTATTTGGTCTGCCAATTTCTCTAAAAAAAGTGTGGATTTCAAAAGTTTTGGTAAATGGGATTTATATGACTTTCTCATGTATGGTTTTTATAGTTGGAATTTTTTTAGGAAGTTATCTAAAGATCACTCCCGTACCGGTTTTTAGTGCATTTGCCGGAGCTGGTTTGATTGCAGTTACATTTTTGTGGCAGATTCCACTTTGTATGTTTTTAGCGAAGAAACTGGGAATGCTAGGGACTGTTTTGATAAACGTTGGAGTTGGAACAGTATTAAATGTTATGGTTGTAAGTACATCAATGTGGTGGATTTCTCCTTATAGTTGGACGTCACGTATTATGTGTCCCATTCTTGGGATTTTGCCAAATGGAACTCTAGCGGAAATAGGATCTCCAATGCTAAATCACAGTGTGATTCCAATTGGAATTATTCTGTCCCTTATTCTATTTGCCTTATTACTGATTGTTACCGCGAATTGGTTTAAAAAACAGGAGGTTAATTAATATGACTGATTTACTTAGGTGTATAAAATCGGATTTTTATAAATTAAGACATACTTCTATTCTGTGGATTCATTTACTCATTCCACTAGCGGGAGCATTCATATTTTTATTATATTATCATACCACAGCAAAAAACTCAATCACGGATATAAAAACATATCTGGAGGCGCTGGCCATTGTTTTTCCGTTGCTTATAGGATTAATCAGTGGGATAGTAATTGAGCAGGAAGAGCAAGTTGGAGGTTTTCAAGTAATGCTATGTACTTCAAAATCAAAATGTACTACGTATTTAAGCAAGTTAATTCTTTTACTTTTATTAGGAAGTTTTTCTATTGCACTTGCTGTAGGAGTATTTGAACTTGGATTTCACGTATTGCCCTACTTATTTTATTTAAAAGCAGGTGCAGCATTAATTATAGGAAACATATTTCTTTATATCTTGCATGTGTTCATTAGTATTCAATTTGGAAAGGGAGCATCTACAGGGCTTGGAGTTTCCGGAAGTCTGATTTCCGCTCTTATGCTTACAGGTCTTGGTGATTATATATGGCACTTTGTTCCATGGGCATGGAGCGCGAGGTTTTGCAATCGTATGTTTGAAAAGTTGAACTATCCTGCTTTCAGTGCTGAAATAGCACTTGATATGCAAAAGGGATTAATTGTTATGTTATTTACCATATGTATATCCTTTGTTGCTAGTTTATTTTGGTTCAGAAAGTGGGAAGGAAGAAAGTCATATGAATAAGGATAATTTGTTAATTAGAATCTGAGTTTTGTTTTGAAATTTATGGATAACATAAGTTGATTTGACAATATTTTAACCTTATACTATTTATAGACAACATAAAGGAGTGAGAAATATGGCGAAAATCCTGGTTATCGATGATGAACCTGATATTCTTATCTTAATTAAAAATATTCTTCATAAAGATAACCATCTGGTAACTACAGTTACAAATCCCGAGAAAATTTTAACCAGTGAATTCGTAAACTATGATTTGATTTTACTGGATGTCATGATGCCGGGTATGGATGGCTTTACATTTTGTCAGAAATATCGAGATATTGTGGACTGTCCTATTATTTTTCTTACCGCAAAAACTATGGAAATAGATATTATGTATGGCTTAGGACTTGGTGCGGATGATTACATTACAAAACCATTTGGTGTGGGGGAGCTTAGGGCCAGAGTAAATGCTTACCTAAGGCGGGAAAATCGTGATAAGCATAGTGTCCTTTGTATATCAGGGGTAAAGTTTAATTTATCAGGTAAAGAAATTTTAGCGGATGATAAAAAAATTCCACTAACCAAAAGTGAATATAACATCTGTGAATTTCTTGCTAGAAATAAAGGGCAAGTTTTTTCAAAAGATAAAATATATGAAGCCGTTTATGGGTATGATGGTGAAAGCGATAGCTCAGTTATTGCTGAGCACGTTAAAAACATAAGAGCAAAACTCGCTATTTTTGAACTGTACCCGATAGAGACGGTATGGGGGATAGGATACAAATGGAAGTAAAGAAAAAAGCTTTTACGCTAAAGGTAGTCTTTTTTAAATATTTATTAACTTTAGGCCTTACATTTATTGTTTTCGTTGGATTATATATGGGTATTTTTTATCTCGGACAAAAAAAAGGCGTGATTTTTACAGCGAATTACAGTGAGGATTTAGCAAGGCGAGTCAAACCATCGCTTGCAAAAGCACCTAACATCACAGAGAATATGATACCATATGGATGTAAATTTGTTGTCCTTAATAAAAAATATGAAGTTATTAAAACAAATTTAGAGGGTCAGAACTTACTTACCGCAACAGAATATGCTAAGGGTACTTACCTAAAAAATATAAGTCAAAGGAGTTACTATTTAATTGAAAGACAAGATGGGTTCTGTGTTTTACAATACTATGTGCAAATGAGCTACCAATCTGAGTTTTTGAATCAACATTTCCCATCGCCGGAAACCATTATGATCGTAACATTTGTCATTTTATATGTTTTCATTGTTTTCATCGTTACAACTATTTATGCAAAAAATCTAAATAAGAATCTAAGGCCCCTCCTTCAAGCTACTGAAAAAATCAAGGAGCAGAATCTGGACTTTGACATAAAATATTCAGCAGTTAAAGAATTCAATGATGTGCTTTTATCAATATCAGACATGAAAACAGAATTGAAAAAGTCTTTAAAACAGCAATGGAATCTTGAAGGAGCAAAGAAGGAGCAGATTTCCGCTCTTGCTCACGATCTAAAAACTCCATTAACCATTATCAAAGGAAATGCTGAATTGTTATCCGATTCATCGTTAAATAAGGAGCAGCAGGAATACATTGATTATATTTGTAAAAACAGCCAACAAATTGAGCAGTATATTAAAATTCTAATAGAAATTTCAAATTCAGAGAAAGCTCTTTTTTTACAACTGGAAAAGATAGACTCTACAAATTTTATCCGTGGGATTCACGACCAGATTGAAGCGATTGCTAATACCAGAGGACTTGAAGTTGGATTTATTAAAACTGACATTCCGAGCTCAATTATAATCGACCAATCTTTGATTCAACGTGCCATTATGAATGTCATAACAAATGCGGTCGATTATTCCCCCGATAACGGAAAGCTTTGTTTTGAGGTGAAATTAATAGATAATAAAATAAATTTTATTATAACAGATAGTGGTAAAGGATTTTCAAGCGAGGATATTAAATTGTGCACAAACCAATTTTATATGGGCGATTGTAGTCGCGCATCCAAAATTCATTTTGGGATAGGTTTGTACATTGCCGAATCATTTGTAAATCTTCATGGGGGAACGCTTCACATCGCTAATTCGCCCATCACTGGTGGCGCACAGGTAACAATAGAAATTCCAATTTGTAAAAAAAATATTAGGAAGAAGAACAAAAGGGATTAGTAATAAATACAAAATTGAATCTGTGGGGTGGTATTAGAGGTTGAAAGTTTTATTGAAATCGTTAGCATTATTGCATATGAATGGAATGATATCATCTCAGCTAAAATTATAGGGACAATCCATTATATTTCAAAATATATAGAGATTTACAATACTATTACAAAGTTATATAATTATGGGTATGCATTATTACAAAAGAGGTGTATTAGTATGAATGCTTTTATAAGTTTAGGTACAGCATTAATTGTAGGTATAATATTTGGAAAGTTAATAAATAAATTCAAAATACCATCTGTTGCGGGTTACATAATTGCTGGGTTAATTCTTGGAGTTTCTGGATTCAAAATTGTTAATCCAGAAATGATAGACAAGCTATCTTTTATTAGTGATTTTGCATTAGCAATTATTGCTTTTAAAATTGGAAGTGAACTTGAAGTATCAGTTATTAAAAAATTAGGTAAGTCTATTTTTATAATTGCAACATGTGAAGCTCTAGGTGCCTTTTTGTTAGTCACAATTTCAATGTATTTTTTAACTCGTCAAATAGCTATTGCTTTAATACTTGGTGCGGTAGCATCAGCAACTGCTCCGGCTGCCACAGTAATGGTTTTAAAGGAATGTAAAGCTAAGGGACCATTAACTAGCACACTACTGGGAGTTGTAGCTGTGGATGACGCAATCTGCCTTATGATATACTCTGTAGCATCTTCCATAGCAAAGGTCTTTGTAAAACATCAACAAATAACAATATTTAAGGTTCTTGTACATCCAATTGCAGAAATTTTATTATCACTAGGGCTCGGGTGTGTTTTAGGAATAGCTTTATGTTATCTACTTGCTAACTGTCGCAATAAAGAAGAAGATCTTGGATTTGTTGCAGGAACACTATTATTATTAATAGGTATATGTGCAGTATTTAATTTATCTGCCCTACTTACCGCTATGACAGTAGGTACTATAGTAGCTAATGTATCATCATTCAGTAGGAAAGCATTTTTAAATATAGATACTTTTTCTCCACCAATTATTGCTGCTTTCTTTATATTAGCTGGGTGCAGATTAGATATTGCGCTATTACCACAAATAGGCAAGGTAGGTGCTGCTTATTTCATATTTAGAATGGTTGGTAAAATCTCTGGGGCGACGCTTGGTGCTACATTATCCAATGCACCCGAAACGGTTAAGAAGTACATAGGTTTTGGATTGCTCTCGCAAGTTGGTGTTGCTATAGGGCTTGCTATCACAGTTAGTAAAGAATTTAGCGGTACTACACTAGGGTCTACTGTAATAACGATACTATTAGCTACCACAATTGTAACAGAATTAGTTGGACCTATATTAACTAAAAATGCTATAATAAGAGCTAAGGAATCTAATATTTAATTGAGGAGAGATAACATATGTATGCAGTGTTTATTATATTAAGTGACATTGACAAATTAGATGATATTTCTAAGGTGTTTTATGAAAATGGAAGTGGGGCTACAACGTTAGATAGTCAAGGACTCGGAAGTGTACTATTTGAAAACAACCATGATATTCCAATATTTGCAGGTATAAGAAGACTTGTTGAAGGAAGTAAGCCTTTCAATAAAACAATAATAAGCATAATAGAAGGCGAAACTAAACTGAGAACAATTGTAGATACGATAAGTAAAGAATTTACCAATAAACCTGGAACTGGGGTTATGTTTGTAATGCCTATTTTAGAATGTTACGGAATTAAAAATGTAGAATATGAAAAACATTAGAAAGTGAAAAATAGTGTCTGAGAGGGCACTATTTTTTTAATGCTTTCCATGTGGGTGGCACCTTTGGATTTCATGGAAAAACGTTAATAACCTTTTATTATACATTATTGTAGAGTACGGTGTAAAAATACTTTTATTTACCCTTTAGTTTTATAAAGTTATTACGATAATTAAACATAAATAGATTTATGAAATTTTGAATGTGAGGAATATGTATGATTGAACCAATACTCCTAGCACTTTTTTTTGCAAAAATAAAAGGATATAAATTAAGACCACTTTTTAAGACGTGGGCAATATACCCTGTAGTAGTATTTGTACTAATGTATGTAATTTTAGAGGTTATGTTATTTAAAGGTAATTATATATTTATAAAATATTCCAATACTTTTTATTATTTATATCTTTTATCATTTCTGATTTTGATTATTAAATATAAACTTAATGTTAGTGCTATTATAGGTTCAATATTTATTATTATTGGGAGTGTTTTAAATAATATAGCAATAGCAGCTAATAATGGGAAAATGCCAGTATTTCCAACCTTATCTTATATAACTGGCTATGCGAAACCAGATTCTTTTATGAAGGTCAAAGATATACATATTTTAGGAAGCAATGTTACTAAACTTAAATTTTTAACAGATATAATTGATGTGGGTTACGGTGTTATGAGTATTGGAGATGTATGTATAGGAGTTTTTACATTTATTATTTTATTTAATACCATAAAAATCATTAATAAAACAAAGATAACAAAGGATGAAATCTTTCATTAATAGTATTTAATATTCAATCTAATTATATTAATAAATATATCCAATATTGTGATATTAATGATATAATTTTTAATATATACAAAAATATTCATAGGATTGTTAGGAGAGAAATAAAAGATGTTGAAATTGACGTTATTAGAAGTGTTTTTAAGAGTTCTGCCAGAGGAATTTTTAGTTATTTTCGCAGTTTATGCGTTTTCTAAGACTGTTATTAATTTAAAAAAATATATAATATCAAGTATACTTTATGTTACGGCAGTTTATATAATAAGATTACTACCAGTTCAATATGGAGTACATACTATTCTTAATATTATAGTGATTATTGTATTAACAACTAATATAAATAAAATTGCTATAATTAAAGCTATACAAGCAAGTATAATGGCAGTAATTCTGTTATTCATTTGTGAAGGAATTAATATGATTATAATTCAAGATATACTTAAAGTGAATGTGATTAATATATTATCTAATACTTCATTAAAAATAGTATATGGTATTCCATCATTGGTGATTTATGCAGCAACAGTATTCACATATTACTTTTATTTAGCTAGAAGTAAAAAGTTGAGCGAGGTAATAAATGGAAAAAATATCTAATAATATTGCTAATAAAGTAGCATTAGAGTTATCACTTGATGATGATAATAGAGAAATAATTTCGTATGGGACTTTTGCTTTAATGCAGATGATTGTTTCTATAATGTTTGTATTTATATTTGGGTTGTTGTTTCATGTAGCTTTTGAAGCTCTAATAATTTCTTTTACAGCAGCAATTCTTAGAAAATATTCTGGAGGAGTTCATGCAAGTTCGCCAGGTAATTGCACTTTAATAGGTACAATTGTATGTGTGGGACAAGCAGTATTAATATCACTTTTAATAAATCCAGTAGTTAATTTAGAATTAATTATAATACTGGGAGTTGTAATTTTTATATGGTCCTATTATGTGATTTATAAATTAGCACCAGTGGACAGCGCTTCAAAACCTATAGTAAAAATGGAAAAAAGAAATCGGATGAAGAAAGGATCTATAATACTTTTAAGTTTATATTTAATCATAATAGTAGTTTTTATTCAGTTGTATTTGAGTAGTGGTGAAAGTAAACTTCTTATTTATGCACTATGCGTATATTCAGGCATATTATGGCAAGTCTTTACGCTTACAGCGCAAGGACACTTATTAGTAGGTAAAGTAGATACCTTTTTTAATCATATAACTAATAAAAGGGGGTAAAATAATATGAAATTTTTAAAGAAACACCTATTTACTTTAATTGCAGTAGTAACAACTTTTGCTGCAACTTCTATGGCTTCTTCAGCATGTTGGTGGGCTACTTATCAACCAGAAGAACCAAAATGCCTAAGAGATAAATAGTAAATAATGAGGTCGGTTTTACTGACCTCATTATTTATTATAATGAATTTGATGAGGTAGTGATATTATGGGTAGTTTAAAAGATGACAAACAGAAAAAAATAGACGAAATGGTGTCAATAGTAAAATTAGCTTCATTGTTATTTTCAGGGATGGTATTTCTAAGATATTTCTTTTATGGTAGTAGCATGATAGAAGTTATAGTTAATACTAATTATAGTTTTATTTCGTTTTTCATATTAATATTGTTATTATTGTCAATATACTTTATATGGTCATTTTCAACAGTAAAAAAGATAAATTATAAATATATTAATACCATACAGTTGTTGGAAAACTTATTATTTATTTTGTTTTTTGTTGTTGTTATATTTTATTCGGGTAAAAATACAAGTGATTATAAATTTTTATTTTTATTTATTATAATAACTTCAACGTTGCAACAAGGTATGAAGCAAGGAATGATAGTGGCTTGTATCTCTTCATCTTTTATATTAGCATTAGACCTTATTATGGGTGCATCTAATACACCGATTAATCAATACTTCGAAAATGATTTAATATTAGCTGGAGTTTTTGTACTTACTGCATGGCCATTAGGCTTTTATGTAAAACTTGAAGGTGAACATATAAGAAAGCTTGAGGGGTTAGCAAATGAAGATGGACTCACAGGGCTTTATAATCATAGGTTTTTTTATGATGCTCTAGGGGAGATAATGAAAGCAAGCACAAAAGAGAATAATTTAGTTTCATTGATTATATTAGATATAGATTGTTTTAAAATTTATAATGATGTTAATGGACATCAAATGGGCGATGAAGTACTTAGAACTATAGGTTCTATAATAAATAATAGTTTTAGAAAAGATGATATTATGGCGAGATATGGTGGAGAAGAATTTGCAATAATTCTTCCGAATACTTCTGAGGAGGATGCTATAAAGCTTGCTGAAGCATTAAGAAGTAAGATAGAAAAAACTAAGTTCCATGGCGAAGAAAACCAGCCAAATGGTAGATTGACTGTCTCTATAGGAATATCAATTTATCCTAATAAAGCTAAAAATGCTATTGAACTTTTTAAAAGTGCAGATGATGCACTTTATAGAGCCAAGTTTTTTGAAAAAAATAGAGTGGAAATTTATACTTCTATATTAGATGAATTAAAAATTGATACAGAAGATGAACATATAGAGCTTATTACATCAATAAAGACTTTGATAAGTGTCATAAATGCTAAGGATAAATATACATATGGTCATGTTGAAAGGGTAGTCATTTATAGTAGGCTACTAGCGGATAAACTAGAATTAAACGAGAAAAACAAAAAAGAATTAATATATGGTGCTTATATGCATGACATTGGAAAAATAAATATTCCAAAGGAAGTACTAAATAAAAATATGCCATTAACCCCGGAAGAGTGGGAAATGATGAAGCAACATTCAGTAAATGGAGTAGAGATTATAAAATCTGTTGAATCACTTAAGGAGATTGCACCTCTAATATTACATCATCATGAAAGATATGATGGCAAAGGATATCCTGATAATTTAAAGGGAAATAATATACCTTACCTTGTGAGAATTTTAACAGTAGTGGACTGTTTTGATGCAATGACTTCTAGTAGGCCTTACAATAAAAGAAGGACTTGTAAAGAAGCTATTGATGAGCTTAAGAGATGTAGTGGCAGCCAGTTCGATAAAGACATTGTTGATGCCTTTATCCAGGTTATTATGGAAAGTAAAAATGGAATTGTCTAACATAGTAATATTTAAAAACCATCTTTAGCTTAAGGTGTTTTTTTTTGATTGTGTATATTAATAGATATAAAAAATGTCGAATAATAGACCATAAAAAGCATATAAATATACCATAAAACATGTTAATATGTAAAAGAAAGTAAAATGGGAATTTATTCTGTAATGTACTCGTTTTATGACTATAAGACTTATACTGATATGAATTAAAAATGGGGGCAGTATTATGGAAGATGCAATTGCTAACAATATAATAGAACCATGTCTGTATTCGTGCGACAGTATTATAACAAAGGTTAATAAGGAATTTATTGATTTTACAGGTTTTACAGTAAATGAATTGTTAGGCAAATCACTTATAGAAATAGGAGCCATGATAAAAATTAATTCACAAATGCTTATTGATAATATTAGCAGTGAGTATTTTGGATATATATTCACAAAGCACCTGGAAGCAAGGGAGGTAACTATATCAATTCTTTTTACTAAAGGAACAATTGAAAAAGCATATTCTTTTATTGAGAAACCCAATTCCAGACTTAGTGACAAACTTATTTTTGTAGAACAAACATTTATTGAAAATATATCATGTGCAGCTATTTACAGTGTACCTGAGTTAATATTACTTAAATCAAACCAAAGGTATCTTGATTTTATGGACTTACCATTTAATAAAAAAGAAAATAGTATAGGTAAGCCTATTTTCAAAATTGTAACTGGATTTGTAGGAAGTAAGGATGAAGCTATTTTTAACACTCTTATTAAGTCGGGAAAGACCAATGATGTAAAAGGATTCAAACATGATAGCGATGCTAGAGGCATAACTTATTGGGATTTAAATCAAACACCTATATTTGAAAATGGAAAGATAAAATATATATATCAAACTTCTTATGAGGTTACTGAAAGGGTTATAAAAAATTTAAAATTAGAACGTCAAAACAAGATAATTGACTGGCAAAAGGAAAAATTAAAACAAAAGAATATAGAGTTAGAGCAACATTTAAAGAAGCAGTTAGAGGAAAAAAATACACAGCTAATTACTATAATTGAAAATTTATCTGAAGGAGTAATTGTTGCAGATAGTAAAGGCAAATTTATAATGACAAATCCTGAGGCAAATAGATTAATTTATCAATCGGATCAAGTAAGTGCTTTAGGCGAAGCTTTTAAAACCATTAAATATTTTGATATGGAAGGTAATAATATATTATTAGAAAATATGCCTGGAATTAGAGCGTTAAAAGGTGAAAAGGTAAAAAATGTTAAAATGTTTGTAAGTCACCCGAGTAAAGAGTATTTTATGGAAGCTAGTTCAACTCCAATCTATAATACAGATGGAGATTTAACTATTGTGGTATCGTGTTTTCATGATATAACTGAAGCAATTAAGCAATCTAGAAAAATAGAAGAACAGAAAAAGGAATTAGAAGCTTTTATTGAAAACATGCCTGATGCCATTGTAATTTATAATAAACATGGTGATTTTAATTACTTTAATGCTGAAGCTCGCAAACTATATCCTAAAATAAATTATCATAATAAAAGAGACGATGTTCATAATGAATTTCAATATTATGATTTATATGATAATATCATCCTTAAAGAAAATCTCCCTACAATGAGAGCTTTTAGAGGTGAGAAAATAAGAAATGAGAGAATTGTTATAAAGAGGACTGATAAACTTCAGATTACAGAGATAAATGGCACACCGATATTTGACCATGAAAATAATTTGGTTTCAGTAATAATGTCACATCGGGATATTTCGGAGGATATAAACAATCAAATGCATATTAAGAATCAACAGGGTCAATTATTAATTGCAGAGAAAGAGAAAAGAGAAGCCCTTAAAGAAGTTATTAAGCTTAAAGATGAATTTCTTTATCTCATTACTCATGAATTGAAAACACCACTAGCAGTTACAAATTTGGCATTACAAGCAATTGACCATTTATGTAAGGATGAAGTTACGCAAAGAGTAGGTAAGTATTTAAAGACAATTAATCAGAATACATATAGACAACTTCGACTAATTAATAATTTACTTGATATTACTCGTATTAGTTCAAGTCAAGTGAAGATGAATAAGACAAACTTCGATATTGTGTATGTCATTGAAGCAATTGTGAGTTCGGTGCAATTATATGCTGAGCAAAAGAATGTGAATTTAAAATTCACTACTAACTTATCAATTAAGAATATTTATTTTGATGAGGAGAAAGTGGAACGTATACTGCTTAACCTTTTGTCTAATGCTTTAAAGTTTACTTCTAGTGGGAAATCAATTACTGTGAGTTTATCAATGAAAAATCATAAAAAAGCAGATATGATTTCTATAAGTGTGCAAGATGAGGGAGCGGGTATTGCAGAGGATAAGCAGAAAATGATTTTTGAAAGATTTGGTCAGGCAGATTCGAGTTTTTCAAGGCAAGCTGAAGGGACAGGGCTCGGGTTGTATCTAGTTAGACTTCTTGTAAGTGAATTAGATGGTGAAATATCATTGAAAAGTCATGAAGGAGTAGGAAGCACATTTACAGTATTACTTCCTGTAATTGACCCAATAAATATTGATGAGATAACTTCATGTAATGAAGTTAATAGCAAATTGGTGAGTGGTGACAATAATGTTATTCAAACTGCCAAAATCGAATTTTCAGATATATATTTTTAGTTGTGTTTTAGACAAATTAATCACCGATACTTAAAATTTATGTTATAATATAGTATAGTATAGTATAGTATAGTATGGAAAAGCTATTATGATATATATTTTATTTAAAAAAGTAAATATAAAACATGCGTTGACTCGCTTTAGGATTATGAGGCGCAATAATATTATAAAAATTACCGACTTGTCTTAAATAGATAAGTCGGTATTTATATGTACTACTAAATATAAATGGAAGTGAGATTGGTGATATAAATGTTAATTCGTAATTTTTTTAGAGACATACTATCCACACTTCCAAGGCTAATGTCTGTGATCATTGTTACAGCTCTTGGAGTATTGCTTTTTGTTGGTATGGGTGAATATAACTTCAATATGGAGAACATGGCTAAAAGCTATTATGATACTCAAAATGTTGCTGATTATTGGATAAATGGAATTCAGTTTACTAAGTCAGATGAAAGGAAGATCTCAAAGCTTGATTCTGTAGAAAGCACCCAGTCAGAGATTAATGTGCAAACAGAAATTTATCAAGAAAAAAATATTAATATTGATTTGCAGGGTATATCAGGAGATTTTATAATAGACAGACCTTATATCATTTCCGGGAAAATGTTTGAGGGTAACAAAGAATGCATGCTGGATGCTTCTTATGCTAAAGCTCACAATATTCATATTGATGATAAAATTGATCTAAGAATTAAGAATGAGGATAGAAAACTTAGCTTTATAGTTTGTGCACTCATAGATAGCCCTGAGTATATAAACAATGTTGGCGCTACAGATGCAATTCCAAATAGTATGAAACATGGTTTTGCATATGTAAAAGAGGATGCGTTAAAAGAGAGGAAAGAATTACTTGGCTATAATATGATTACTTTAAAGCTTAAGAGTAATGCTTATGAAAATCAATTTAAAATGGATGTTGAAAAAATTCTAGGGACAAAATTAATACGATTATTAAGTTTTGATGATAATGAAAAAGCTCACATTATAATAACTATGCTCAATAGTTCAAAAGCAATGACCAGTTTGATGCCAATGATATTTTTTTTGATTTCAGCTTTTATTATGTTTACTACTATGACAAGGGTCGTAGAAAATGGAAGAATGATGATTGGAACATTAAAGGCATTTGGATATGGCAAAATTGTTATATTAACTTACTTTTGCTCTTATGCACTTATAGTGGTAGTTTTGGGCAATATTATTGGAATTTTACCATCAAAATTATTGGCAAAAGGGATGGTGGGAATTACAAGCTCAATGATGACTCTACCAGAATTTAAATTAGAAATTGATGTTTTATCAATTATTAAGTCAGTGATTCTTACAACTGTTATATGTGTGGGGACAGCCGCTGTGGTATGTATAAGTGAGATAAAACAGTCTCCCACAGAATGTATGAGGCCAAAGTCACCAAAAATTGGGAAGGAAAATATTTTTGAAAAAATCAAGTTTCTATGGTCAAATATGAATTTTGTTCAGAAGACTATTACAAGAAATATCTTTAGAAATAAAGCTAGACTTTTTATGTGCGTGTTTGGTGTAGCAGGTTGTATGTCAATTATTCTTACAGGTTTTGGGTTTCATGATTCTATCACAACATCAACTACTAATATGTTTGCTAATATGTATAAATATGATGCTAATGTAATATTGCAATATGATGCAACATCGGATGAAGCTGAAAGAATAAAAAAACTCATTGGTGTAGATAAAGCAGAGAGTGTAATGAATCAGCCTATTAAAATATCGAAATATGAAAAAAGTGAAAATACAATAGTTAGCATAATGGAGGATAAAGTATTTCTAATGGTGCCTTCCGTGGAGGTACAAGAAAGTATGACTATGCCTCGTGATGGAGCTATAATATCATCTACATTGGCCAAAGCAATGGATATCAAAAGTGGCGATATTCTTGACATCCTTGTTGCTGGGAAACCTAACAGCATAAAAGTAAAGGTAGCAGAAATTAGAGATAGTATATTTGGTTGTTATTTAAGTAAATCTTTGTGGAGAAAACTAGGGCAGGAATATAAGCCATCTAATGTTTATGTGAAAACAAAGGATGTAAAAAGTTTTATGGAAAATACAAAAAAATATGATTTTATTAATACTGTAAAATTAAGAAGTGAAATGGAGATAGCTGTAAATAATCAAACACGTATAGTAATCTCAATTACTGTGGTATTTATCATCTTTGGCGGAGTTCTTGGTCTAGTAGTTTTGTACAATTTGGGCATTCTAAATTATTATGAGAGAATGAGAGAGCTTGCTACTTTAAAAGTATTGGGGTTTATACCTAAGGAAATAAGGGTATTAGTTCTAAGAGAAAACACAATTTTTACTATAATTGGAATTATAATTGGAATACCACTGGGAATAGTATTAACTACATTTATGATAAGTGCAACTCAACAGAAAGATATGACCATAGTAAGAAATATTAAGATTAATAGTTTCATATATTCTGCAGGGTTAAGCTTTATATTTTCTTTAATTGTTAATAAATTTCTTAGCAAAAAGTTAGAGAAAATTGATATGCTTGGGTCTTTGAAAAGTGTGGAGTAGAATAGGTGATCCAAGTATTAATTGTTCTAAAGAATGCTCATTATCTACAGCGGGTCCTAGGGTACATATTATTTTGGTCATTCTCATTGTATATTAACTCCCTTCATTTGCGTACTGAAATATTTATAGCGCGTTATATGTGATGGATAATTTATGTTTGATACTTGAAAACATAAGATAAATGGGTAATAATATATATATTACTAAAAAAGGGGTGTATTTAATGAATTCATGGAAAATTGAAACTAAATGTTTACAGGAAGGGTATAAACCTGGTAATGGCGAGCCACATGTTTTGCCAATATGTCAGAGCACAACCTATAGATACAAATCTACAGAGCAGGTAGCCAAGCTATTTGATTTAGAAGAAGCCGGACATATGTATTCTAGAATTAGTAATCCCACCGTAGAATGCTTAGAAAACAAAATTGCTGCACTTGAAGGTGGAGTTGGCGCATTATGCACATCCTCAGGGCAATCGGCAACTTTAATTGCAATATTAAATATATGTGAAAACGGAGACCATATAGTTTCTTCAAACTCAATATACGGTGGAACTTTTAATTTGCTGGCAATGACCATTAAAAAGATGGGTATTGAAGTAACATTTGTAGATCCTGACAGTGATGAAGATGAGATACAGAAAGCATTTAAATCAAACACTAAAGCAATATTCGGGGAGATAATTGCAAACCCTAAAATTAGTGTACTTGATATAGAGAAATTTGCGGGTATTGCTCATAGGAATGGTGTACCTTTTATAATTGATAGTACATTTGCTACACCAATACTTTGCAGACCTTTTGAGTTTGGTGCAGATATAGTGGTACATTCCACTACAAAATATATGGATGGACATGCTTCAAGTGTAGGAGGAGTAATAGTAGATTCAGGTAAATTTGACTGGGCATTGGGTAAATTTCCAGAGTTTACGCAGCCCGACCCATCTTATCATGGTTTAGTTTATACAGAAGCTTTTGGAGCGGGGGCCTATATTGCCAAAGCTAGAGTCCAATGCATGAGGGATATGGGGAATTGCATGAGTCCTAACAATGCTTTTCTAACAAATTTTGGTATGGAGACTTTACACCTTAGGATGGAAAGACATTGTGAAAATGCTTTGAGTGTAGCTAGTTTCCTTGAAGGCTGCGATGCAGTAGAATCAGTTAGTTATCCTTCATTACCATCAGATAAATATAACACACTCGCAAAAAAATATTTGCCTAAGGGTTCTAGTGGGGTTATTTCATTTATTATAAAGGGCGGAAGAGAAGCGGCAGTGAAATTTATGGACAAATTACGACTTGCCTCAATAGTTGTACATGTTGCAGATGTAAGAACATTAGTACTCCATCCCGCAAGCTCAACTCATAGACAAATGAATGACAAGCAGCTTGTAGAGGCAGGTATTGAACCTGGTTTAATAAGATTTTCTGTGGGAATAGAAAATGTGCAAGATATTATAGAAGATATAAAACAGGCAATGGAGTAAAAATGTGATATCATTAATTAGGGTGCTGAAAGAAACTGATTTGTTATTTTCTTTAAGATGCCTTATACAGCGAGTGTTCTTAACAGATGTAGATCTAGTTGTTAAGGACACTCGGCTTTTTTTATGAAAAATGGAGGTAACAATTTATGGAAGACGAAAAAATAAAAACAAAAGTTTTAAGACCTAGATTTGATAGTGATTTGGATATCATAGAATTATCTAAGGAGAATATTGAGGATGAAAACTTATTTTCTTTTGGAACAGTTAGTAATTGTACTTTAGAAAACTGCGACGCAGACAGAGTGGCTTTTAAACAAGTAATATTTAATAAAGTTATATTTAATAAAATAACTTTTAGACGTATAGAAATGGTAGATGTGAGATTTAAAAATTGCGATTTATCAAATGTAGATTTTAATGAAGCTTCAATACATAGAGTAGAATTTGATAATTGTAAAATTATTGGGATTAATTTAAATGAAGCCACCCTTAGAGATGTAATTTTTGAAAATTGTAATGGTGAATTTGCCTTTTTTAGTTATTCTAATTGTAAACAAGTTGCATTCCTCAAATGTCAATTACGTTCTTCAGATTTTCAGAATTCGAAATTATTGAAAGTTGAATTTAAGGAGTCTAATTTACTTCAGGCTCAAATGAATTTCACAAGTCTTAAAGGAATAGATTTTACTAGTTGTGATATTGAAGGTATGGGAGTAAATATTGCTGATGTGAAGGGGGCTAGAGTTACCGCTTTGCAAGCCGTTTCCCTTTCTGCCATATTAGGTCTCATTATTAAATAAATTTATCTGTTTCTCATTTTTAATAAAGTTAAAGACTATAATTATAAAAGAGGATTTAAAAATGGAAAAGACACATATTCAATTTAGTTTATTTAAATTATTTAATATAATCTACTAAAAAAGAACTCCTATGAATGAACATGGGAGTTCTTTTTTTAGTTCTAATCTTGGAAATTAGATAATTGTTGAGAAGCAGAATTAAGAGAATCAATTGCTGATTGAATTTTAGCTTTATTATCTGCTTTTTCTGCTGAAGTAAGTGCTTGTTGTAATGATGTAACAGTATTTTGTACTGATGACATACTTTGATCTACATATTGTTTAGCTTTTGGCATAAAAAAAACCTCCTAACTTTTATTGTTCAATAATAGTATGGCCATTAGAAGAAAATATATGCATATACTAAGGAGTAGTTTTTTTATACGCAGAGTTTGACGAAAGTTGCGAATGATTTATAGTGTTAAATTCACTGCGAATAAAGGTAAACTATGGATATTTGTAGAAATATAAATATGTTAAGGATTAGATAGAGTGATGCGATTATTAATAATATTATTAAAGTCATTATTTAAATAATAAACAAAAGGAGATATTATTATGAAAAATATAATGCCAATTATGAGTCTGCATTATAAGAATGATAGTGTTGATAAAAATAAATATAAGGAAATATATAATTCAGACAAAAAAATGCAAGAAAGAATTATACAACTTGAAGAGGAGCTACAATATACCAAGGAAAGCCTCCAAACGTCACATGAAGAACATCTTGTTTACAATGAAGAACTAATTAGTACAAACGAAGAATTTCAAGCAGTAAATGATGAATTAATAAAAATAAACACTCAGTATCAATATAAGAATCTAGAATTGGTTGATCTATATGATGATATGACAAACTATTTAAACAGTACAGATATTGGAACTATTTTTCTAGATGAAAATCTTTGTATAAGAAAGTTTACACCTAGCATTACTAAAGAGATAAACCTTAAGCTGCAGGATATTGGGCGCCCAATGAATCACATATCCAATAATTTGATAGGTGATGACTTAAATATAGGTGTAAGCGAAGTATTAAGAACTCGCCTGTTGTATGAGAAGGAAATTCAAAGTAAAAATGAAAGCTGGTATTTATTGAAATGCGCACCATACTTAACAGTTGAGAAATCAATTAAAGGAGTCGTTGTATCTCTTGTGGATATAACCAGAAGTAAATATGCTGAAATAGAGATGTATAAGAATAAAAAATTATTAGATGAAACAGTTATATCAGAAACTTTAAAGACGGAATTTTTCAGTAATCTTTCTCATGAACTGAGAACACCCCTAAATGTGATTTTATCTGCCTTACAGCTTTTAAATGTATATGTTGGGAGTGATGCTAATGATAAAGGATTAAAATTTAAAAAATATAGTAATATAATGAAGCAGAATTGTTACAGACAATTACGATTGGTTAATAATATGATTGATATTACAAAACTTGATGCAGGTTTTTTTGAGTTAACATTGCAGAATCGTAATATCGTAAATATTGTTGAGAGTGTTACTATGTCAGTAGCTGAATATATAGAATCTAAATCTATTGAATTGATTTTTGATACTGACATAGAGGAATGCATAATATCCTGTGATCCAGAAAAGATTGAAAGAGTGATACTAAATATACTTGCTAATTCAATAAAGTTCACAAAACCAGGCGGAAATATAATAGTAAATATGTATGATAAAGGAGAAAATGTTATAATATCAATAAAAGATACAGGCATAGGCATTCCAAATGATAAGTTGGATATCATATTTGATAGATTTAGACAGGTAGATAGGTCACTTACGCGAACGCAGGAGGGGAGCGGCATAGGACTTTCCATAGTGAAATCCATTGTGGAGCTACATAAAGGCACAATTTCCGTAAAGAGCGAATATGGCAAAGGAACAGAGTTTATCATTGAGTTTCCAGTAATGGTAATGCCGAGCGAGAACGATACATGTCGAGTATTTGAAGCTGAATCACAAGAAAGAATTGAGAGAATACATGTTGAATTTTCGGACATCTATTCTTTGAATTAGATAAACTCTCATATATGTTATAGTATGATCACCTTGTAGACCTCTGGAGGAGGATAACAATTATCAATTGTTATCCCTCTTACTTATAGAAGCAACAGACTTTCTTCTGGACAAAATAGATTGATGAAAGAATATATAAAAACTATCATACGCTTGTACAAACAATTTGTTATAATAAGATAAAGTGAAAGTACATTTATAAATGGAGGGCTATGATGAAAAATGATGAGAACATTGAAACAAACGTAAAGACTAAAAATCTTGAGGGTAATGCTCCCAAAATGAATACCTCAAAAATGGACTTTTCAATAGTTGGTATAGGAGCTTCAGCAGGGGGACTAGACGCTATGTCAGATTTTCTCAGTAATGTGCCTAAAAATAGTGGTTTGGCTTTTGTTATCGTTCAGCACATGGAGAAGAATAGTAAGGATATTTTGGTGGAGTTACTTAAGGGTTATACTAGGATGCAAGTTGTACAGGCCTATGAGAACATAACTGTAGAGCCGAATTTTGTCTATGTAATTCCACCAAACAAAAATATGTCTATTAAGGATAATATAATACGTATTTCTGATTTTGTTGAACTCCACAATATGCGTATGCCCATAGATTTCTTCTTTTGCTCTATGGCAAATGATAAGAAGGAGAGGTCTATCGCCGTCATACTCTCAGGTATGGGTAAAGACGGTACAATAGGACTAAGAGAAATTAAGGAAAAAGGAGGGAGTGTTTTTATCCAGGAACCATCCTCTGCTAAATATGATGATATGCCTAACAGCGCCATTAAGGCAGGACTTGCAGATGTTATATCGCTAGTGGATAATATGCCTTCAAAAATCATTTCCTATCTTGAACATAAGCCACATATGGGTATGTATGATAAACAAAGTCTAGATAAAACCAAGGGTCACTTCGACGATATTATAAGTATGTTACGATCACATACAGGACATGATTTTTCTTCTTACAAAAAAAATACTATACAACGTAGGATTGATCGCTGTATGGGGATTCATAAAATAGACGATATTGCCACATATGCTAATTTTTTAAATGAGAATCCTATGGAACTGAATTTATTATTTAAGGAATTTTTAATTGGGGTTACAAGTTTCTTTCGAGAGAAGGCGGAGTGGGAACTTCTAAAGGACGAAGTAATACCTGCACTATTAGCACAACGGTCGCCCAATGATACGGTTCGAGTCTGGATATCTGGATGTTCCACTGGAGAGGAGGCTTACTCATTAGCAATTGTCTTCAAAGATGTGATAGATAAGTTAAAGGATTCCAAAGTATTTTCTATTCAAATTTTTGCAACTGATCTTGACAGTGAAGCTATTGATAAAGCTCGCGAGGGAATTTTTAATGCTAGTATCGCAAAAGATATGTCAACGGAGCATCTGAATAGGTATTTTGTAAAAGTGGATCGTGGATATCAGGTTGCCCCGGAGATTCGGGATATGGTTATTTTTGCTCAGCAAAATATGATTAAGGATCCTCCATTTACAAAGATCGATATAATGATTTGTCGAAACCTTCTTATTTACTTGACACCAGAAATTCAGAAAAAGCTCATTCCTCTTTTTCACTACAGTCTTAATAGTGGCGGATTTTTGTTTTTAGGAAGTGCGGAGTCAGTGGGGAACTTTACAGAACTTTTTAAACCACTTGATCTAAAATCTAGAATCTATCAGAGGCTTAGGCCCTTAATTCAGACGGAACCTATAGAATTTCCTAATTCCTTTGCACCATATAAGCCTGAGGTTAACCAGCCGTCGGCTGAGGTTCAGAACATGCAGTTACTAGCGGATAAGCTGATTTTACAATATTATTCACCGGCAACTTTACTGGTGAATGGTAAAGGTGATATTCTTTATATTACTGGGCGAACTGGTAAGTACTTGGAACCGGCTGCTGGTAAAGTCAATTGGAATATTTTTGCAATGGCTCGTGAAGGTTTAAACTATAAACTTAATGATACCTTTTACAAGGCGGTACGTCAGGACAAGGAAATTACTTCCAAGAATGTTGTTGTGCTAAACGAAGGTGGAACTATGATGGTAGATATCTCGGTAAATCCGCTCAAAGAGCCGGAGGAGCTAAGAGGGCTTGTAATGATTATTTTTACTGACGTGGACATCCCTATTGAATGCGGCGTAATAAGCAAAACCGGTCAAGCCCCTGCCAGTAATAAGAGGGAAGAGGAACTGGAGCAAGAACTACTACAAACTCGCCAAATGTGGCAAGTTGCAGGTGCAGAAATGCAGATATCGCAAGAAGAATTTAAATCTAGCAATGAGGAATTGCAATCATGCAACGAAGAACTTCAGTCGACAAATGAGGAACTGACCACAACTAAGGAAGAAATACAATCCTCAAATGAACAGCTAAAGACTATCAATTTCGAACAACAGACTAAGTTAGAAGACTTGTCATTAGTTACAAATGATATGATGAATCTAATGGACAGCACAAAGATTGCTACCTTATTTTTAGATAATGAATTGCTCGTTAAACGCTTCACAAGCCAAATGACTGTAGTCTCACGGCTTATTGCAAGTGATGTAGGAAGGCCAATTACTGATATCGTATCGGATCTTATTTATCCTGAACTTTCAGAGGATGTTAAGGATGTGAGGCGTACGATGACTATTGTTGAAAAACAGATCAGGTCTCGCAATGGAAGTTGGTTTAATGCGCGCATTCTACCTTACCAAACGTTAGATAATAAAAGTGATGGTGTGGTCATCACTTTTATAGATATCACTAAATCCAAAGATATTGAGGCGGAGCTATCACTGGTAAATGATAGGTTGATGGCTGAAGTGCAAAAGGGTAATAGGGAAGTTGCTGCGTCGACGGAGGGGTCTCATAAGTAAATTTTAAGGGACATTCAAGTAAATAACAAGTCAGTATCCTAATTGACTTGTTATTTATTTTTATGTCTCTAAGTATTTTAGTTCTCATTGTATATATAAATGGTATTTTACACATACTAATAACAATATTTACAATATTTACAATTGAGGGGTGAAAGTATTGGATATAGTTTCATTAATAAAAAAAGTTACAAAGAGAGAAGACGTTATAGATATCCAGGAGGCATTTAATATATATAGTCTTCTAAGAGCAAGATATGTTAGCACTCAAACAGTTCAATTATTTAAGAACTTTGTTCATGACGTAGGTTGGGAAGTAGTCCTAAATGGATTTCAGACAAATTTTGAAAAACAAATAGATAATTTAGAGAAATTAGGTGAAAAATTTCGTATTATAATGCCAAACAGACCTCCTGTGGACGTGAAGTTTGCAACTCGACTTAATGATATAACGGATGATTATATCTATAAAAAAATATATCATGACCTTGTAGCACAGCTGATGTCTCTTAATCATGCAGTTCGTTCAAGTAGTACGAATGATAATTTAAGAAATATTATCATACAAGATTTAAAAATCCATTTTGACGATTTTAACATCCTTTATAAGTTTGGTAAATTGAAAGGCTGGGAGGAGACTTATCCTACTTACAAGACTGCTATTGTTCAGGATAAAGAGCAGCTTTCCACATCAGAAGCATTTCATATTTGGGATCATATTGTTATGAGATATGAACAAATTGAACTCATAGGTATATTCGCTAGTTTTGCTCATGATACTGAATTTAAGGTAATACTTCAACATGGGTTATATATTTATAACAAGCAAGTTAAAAAGCTAGAGGAGTTAGCATTAAAGCTTAATATACCTCTACCTAACAGATCGGCACTTCCAGTAACAACACCCATAGATCCTGAAATGATCACTGATAGGTTTATGTACCGAATTATTTTAAGCTGGCAATTAGCTGCCTTAGATGCTCATCTCAGAGCAATCATTGAGACTATTAGGAACGAACCATTGCGTAAGTTATGGATGGATTTCCTTAATGCAGAGCTTGAGTATTATGATAAATATCTAAAGTATGGAAAAATGAAAGGCTGGACAAGAGTAATTCTAATTTATGGAGAGCCAGTGTCATAAATTGAGTAAAAACTGTTTTGTGAAATTAATGAACTACATAAAGGAGCAAATTATCATTTGAGTACGCCCCCCTATAATTTAGGGGGGTGTACCTTTTTGCATATCTATTTTAATGCACATTAATGTCATTAGATTCCTAAACACATACTGCACCTCATAATCACAATATTGTGTTATTATCTGTGAAGATTTCCCTTTTTATTTATAAAAAATATTAAAATAATAGGTTTAAGTAGGCAAGCTAGTACATAAAATGAAATGTAGATTAAAAAAGGACAAGTACTAATTCTAAATTTTATTGTTATTTAAAGGGGTGTGTATTATGGAAAATAAAGTAGAAAAGCCATTAATAAGTCTAATAAAAAGACATAAGAAAATTGTTATAGGTATTATAATTTCTATTTGCACTTTATTTGTTATATACCTTGGAATGGCAATATATTTCATGAATCATTTTTATTTTGGTTCTGCAATAAATTGCATAAATGTTTCAGGTGAAAGTGTGGAAGATGTAAATGAACAAATGGCATCTGAGCTTAATACATATAAGTTAAATCTAAAAGAACGAGACGGTAAAAATGAACAAATTAAAGCAGGTGAAGTTGGTCTAAATTATAATTCAGAGGGCCAATTTAAAGAGCTTAAAGATAGACAGAGCCCTTATAAATGGATTTCGTCATTTTTCAATACAGATGCTTCTAAAATGGTAGAAGGAGTTAAATATGATAAGGAACTATTAAAAGAAAGAGTGGATAAGCTCGCTTGTTTTTATAGCAGTAATATAATTCAGCCGAAAAATCCTGGATTTAAGTATACAGATAATGGCTATGTAATTGTAAACGAAGTCAATGGAAACAAGGTCAATAAAGACATTTTATATGATCATGTGTCAAATGCCATACTTAAAAAGGAAATTGCAATAGATTTAGAGTCTATCGATTGCTATGTTAAGCCTCAATATACTTCAAATTCTCAAAAGATTGTTGACACTAAAAATATGCTTAACAAATATGTGTTTTCAGAAATCGTCTATACTTTTGGAATGCACAAAGAAATTTTAGATGGTTCTACAATAAATAAGTGGCTTACAACTGATGAAAATTTTGACATCATATTTGACGAGAAAGGAGTCGAAAATTTTATAGACGTACTTTCTAACAAGTATAATACAATAGGCACGGAAAGAAATTTTGTTTCATCATCGGGAGTGGTGATAAATATTGGCGGTGGTGATTATGGCTGGGCCATTAATAGAAATAAAGAAATTCTAGATTTAGTTACATATATAAAAGATGGGCTAACTATATTAAAAGAACCGGCATATATTCAAACAGCCATGTCTCATGGCAACAATGATATTGGGAATACCTATGTGGAAATAAATCTTACGGAGCAACACTTATGGTTTTATAAAAATGGATCTCTGGTAGCACAAGGAGATATTGTTACAGGTAATGAAAATGCTGACAATGTTACGCCAGGAGGGATTTATAAGTTAAAATATAAACAAAGGAATGCTGTCCTTAGAGGACCAGGTTATGCATCTCCTGTTACCTTTTGGATGCCTTTTAATGGAGGGATAGGAATTCATGATGCAAGCTGGCGAAGTGTGTTTGGAGGAAATATATATAAGACCGGTGGATCCCATGGTTGTATAAATTGCCCATATTATTTAGCGAAAGCAATATTCAATAACATTGAATCGGGCATTCCAGTTGTTTGTTACAATTAGCAAGGAGCTGAATGTAAAGTTGTATTTAATTTTTAATTGTTAAAAATGATAAAATAAGTATATTTATGAAAGCAAATTAGTTATTACTAATTGACATATAGACATAAACATGATAAAATAACTATAATTGTAAGAATATTCAAAACAGTAAATATATTTATGGAATTACTGCATTATCTCACAATTGTTATTTAATGGCGAAAAGCCTTGAATATAAAATTACTTAAGAGGGGGGCATAAATTATGAAACAAGATGATTTGAATAAACCCAGAGAAAATTGGGGGTCGCGTATAGGTTTTATCATGGCAGCAGCAGGTTCAGCTGTTGGGTTAGGTAACATTTGGCGTTTCCCTTATATGGCTGGTGAAAATGGTGGTAGTGCTTTTATTATTATTTATTTAGGGTTTGTTTTTGTTGTTGGTCTTAGCCTTATGATTGCAGAACTTGCAATGGGTCGTAAGACAAGTCTTGCGGCAGTAGGTGCTTATAAACACTATAGTAAACGCTGGACTTTTGCAGGTGTTTTAGGGGTTATTTCTGCATTCTTCATTATGGGTTTTTACCCTGTAGTAGGTGGCTGGGCATTAGCCTATGTATTTAAATCATTCACTGGACTTTTAAGTAATGTAGGTACAATTGGCGATACTTTTGGAGCCTTTATCGGTAGTCCAATTCAACCACTTTTATGGTTGCTAGCATTCATAGCATTGAATATTGCTATTGTTATAAAGGGTATCTCTGGAGGCATTGAAAAAGCAGGTAAAATATTGATGCCAGCACTTTTCATAATACTTATACTTCTAGCAGTTAGAAGTATGACACTACCAGGTGCAAGTGCTGGTATTGATTTCTTGTTTAAACCAGACTTTTCAGCGGTAACTGGTGCAACTTTTCTTGCAGCACTAGGACAAGCTTTCTTCTCTCTCAGCTTAGGTATGGGTGTTATGATAACTTATGGTAGTTACTTAGGCAAAAAAGAAAACTTACAATCTAATGCGTTTATTATTACTGCGTTAGATACAAGTGTTGCATTACTTGCTGGTCTAGCAATTTTCCCTGCACTTTTTGCATTTGGCATGGAACCAGAACAGGGTGCAGGACTTGTATTTGTTGTTGTTCCTCAAGTGTTTGCCCAAATGGGTGGTTTAGGAATTGGTTTATCAGCATTGTTCTTCGTGGCACTTGCAGTTGCAGCATTGACTTCTTCAGTTTCATTATTTGAAGTCGTTGTATCTTACCTAATTGATCAAAAGAATATGGCAAGAAAAACATCAGTATTAATGGCGGGTGCAAGCATGGTAGTAACGGGTGTCTTAGCTTCACTTTCTATGGGTTTAATGTCTGGTTCTACATTCCTAGGTGTAGGTGCATTCGACTTTTTCGATATCTTAACAGATAAGATTTTCTTAGCAATTGGTGGTTTATTATTAGCTATATTTGTTGGTTGGGTTATGAAGAAGGAAGATCTTAAAGACGAACTTACAAATGGTGGCACAATAAAGTTTGGTCTCTTTAACGTTTGGTACAATCTTGTTAAATGGATAATACCTGTAGCTGTTGCTATTGTTGCAGTTGTGGGTATTAATTCAATTGAACAAAAGTCACTTATGTTATTTGGTCTAGGAATCATCCTTTTGTTAGCGGTATTCTCTAAAAAACTTTAGTTATCTTTGCTGATTTTAGTAAAAAAATAGTTACTACTCAGCCATTGTAAATCAATAAAACCCTTATATTGGCAAAAAGGATATTGGCTATTCGATGTCGAATATACTACCAGAGAGATTAATAATATGATTTGATTGGTGGTGAATATTAGATGGATGATACAAAAGTTAATAACTATAATAATGGTATAAC
>JBLHPD010000009.1:0-50495 GCA_047624165.1 Clostridium sp.
CTAATCCTATATATATAAATATTTTATTTGATAAACCTTTACTAGAAATTGGTGCTGGTATTCCAAACCATTTCTGCTGTATCTTTTCAGTAACATCTTTCTTTTTTATGCTAAGTATACCTTTATTTAAAATGGTTACTAATGTTTGATTTGATTTAGTAACAGCTAGTATAACACCTTTCTGATACAATGGCGTATCAATGATTTTATAGGATTCCTTAATATTCATTTTATTTATAAAATAACTAACTACAGGTTCGTCCCCCACAACCGCATCCACTTGCCCATTTACTAGTAGTTTAACTGCTTCATGCATATTTTGCGTATATCTATAAATCATATTAGAATTTTTAGAATTCAAAAACTCTATTGCATAGTCTCCACTTGGAACCGCTATCTTAATCCCTGACAAATCCGAATAGGATTTTATCTCATTATTTTCTGTTGGTACAAGGATTACTCCTCTAAGGTCATAAAACGGGTCTGAAAATAAGTATTTTTCACTTCTTTCAGGGCTTGGAAACATATCACAAATACTTATGTTTCCATTATCTAAATTAGCAAATGCCTCTTTAAAAATAAAAGGATTGTATTTTATTTCAACTTCTAATTCTACAGAAAGAGCTTGAATGATATCAATTGAAGTCCCCTTATATTGCCTCGTTTCTTCATCAACGTATCTTAGAGGAGGTGAATTATTGTCTGCACCATATATAATTTGATTTTGCTTTAACCATTCTTTTTCCGTATATGTAAGAGGTTGAGATTCTTGAATATATGTGATTAGGTTTATATTATATTTATTTTCAACAAGCTTATTCAAAAAAATAACTACAAATAAACAAATAAACAATAAAATAAATATATTTTTGGTTTTTATATTTTTTATTTTCATACGTTTATTACCCCTACTTCTATTATTTAGGCTTAATTATAACATATCTTTATTTAGATAACCAAAATTATTATCACTTAATAAAAGTTAAATATGCATAAACTTAATGATTTCCTTTAATATTATCATCAAAAATGTGATATAATAAATCTTTATTGTCTTATCTATAATCAAATAAGTTTAATAGGTCTAATTTGTTTGAATGTATAGAACAACATCATATATGAAAAATTTGTTAGGAGTGACTACAATATGAAAACTACAATATTAACACCTAGTGGAGTAATAAAATTAGAAGAAGAATTAGAACTACGTACAGGGGAAAAAAGAAGAGAAATAACAGCTGAAATTAAGGAAGCAAAGAGCCATGGTGATTTAAGTGAAAATGCAGAATATGATGCAGCTAAAGATGATGAAGCAACCAATAATGATCGAATCATTATGATTCAAGAGTTGCTTCGAAACTCTACAGTAGTAGAAGACGACAGTAGTGATGATGAGTTAGGTCTTGGTGGTGAAGCTGATATTAAATTTCTTGATACAGATGATATTGAAAAAGTATGCCTAGTATCTACAGTAGAGACAAATCCAGAATTAATGTATATAAGTATTGAATCACCACTCGGCATGGCAATATATAAAAAGGCAATCGGTGAAAAATGTATTGTTGTAGCACCAGAAGGTAATTACGAAGTAATCATAGAAAAAATTTACGAATAGAAGAACATAAATTACTAAATAATAAAAAGACCTCTATAAAATCAATTGATTTTATAGAGGTCTTTTGGTATACACTATAAAATTAGGTTAGATTATAAAAATAGTGAGAACACATAATTCCCACTAGCTAATTATCCACATCTGCATATGAAACTGGTACATTATTTATTCCAAGTTCTTGTGCTGCTGCATATTGATCATGTCCTGACACTATTACAAGACTTTCTTTTTTAACTATAATAGGACTACTAAATTTATTATTATTTTTCATATAGTTTAATGCTTTGTTTTTTGAACGTTTTATTGATAGATCTTCATCCTCATTTACTAGCTTTGAAATATCCATTATTTCATCAGTTCCAGCTGGCATTTCACAGTTTAAATCTATTTGTCCATTTTCATCCTTTAACAAATGGAATATCTTAATTGACGATGCTTCTACTGAAATGAAGGGGGTACTTTTGCTATTTACACATGCTTTTAATTCACCCTTAATCACAAAATAATTCACATCCGTCATACCTAGTACTGCATCTCTCCAATATTCCTTTTTTACAATTACTCTATAAATTGATTCCATATTGTCATAAGTACCTATTTTAAATAGTAAATTGACATCTCCATTCGCTAACTTAGTTGTTTTTACAGGTAATCCCTTTATTATAATCTCGCTTTTATTCATAACTCAATTCTCCTTTAAATTGTATATTTTTTTAGATTAATCTACCATACTCATTTATTGCTTTTTAAAGATACCTTAGCTCTCAAATACTAAATAATAAAACACCTAGAAAGCACACAACCCCTTCTAGGTGTTTTTAACTTATTTGTAATTTAACCCCATATTAATTTTCACACAAGTATATTTGTTTATGCCTATATTAGATATTTTTAGATGTTTTTTAACTGCATAAATTCTATCATTATAAGCTAACACAGACTTCACCTCTTCCCTAAATTTAAAAATATTTATCGATAAATTACAATTACTATTTTCACTATCTTTAATTATGTATTCATTATAACATTTTATGCATAAAATAACAATTTAAATCCTATTACCATCAATAAACGTTGATCTATATCAATAGTGTAAGGGCGTTTTAAAAAAGAAAAATATATATTTTTCAATATATATAATCGACAAGTATTTACTACCTGCCGATCAAATAATCTATGCTACAAATGAGCTATGATAAGTTCCATTCTACCAAAAGGTAATTCTATTGGAAGCACATATGTAGAATCAACTGTCTTATCGAAAGCCACTGACTGGGACTCCATATCTAATTCAATTCCCATATCAGACATCCCTACAAGATACAATCCGTTGTTTAAATTTAAAAACTCGCCTACAGAATCTTTAGTCATTTCATCCACAATAGATAACTCTTCCTCTGCATATTTGGACGCAATTAGTGCAAACACTTCCTCTTCTGCATTAATATAAGTCTGTAAATTAATTGAGTTTTTTATTCTTTGACTTACTGCACATTTTGTTTTGCATTGTTTAACTTTCATAATTTTATTTGTATAAACCTCTGAATCAATAAATCGAATTACATTTCGCATAAATAAAGCAATATAGTGTTTTATAACTTTGCCATATTTATCCTCATCTAAATTAACATAAATATTTATGATTTCATCTACGTTGTCTCTTTGCAACGCATCAAACTGACACTCAGAAATATTATATTTTTTCTTATACTCATAAATTGCTTTTTCAAACTCATCAAGAGACATATAGTTTTTATCTATTAAAGCTTGTGCCAATAAAAGATGACCAAATCTTTGGGACGAAAGCAATTCTTCTACTTGCTCCTCTTTTAAATATGCCATGTCTACAGCTAGCTCTCCAAATCGTTTATCAGCTTTTGCTTGCATTTGGTGTACCTCACTGGCCTGCTGCGCATTCATATATCCTGCATTTATAGCTAAAACTCCTAGCTTTAATCGAACTGAATGTTGATATTCTAATGCTGCCTTTAATTGCTCAGCTGTTAGATATTTTTCAGTTAATAAATATTGACCAAAATATTGACTAAACATAGCTTCACTCTCCCCCAATTATTTTAGATTAAGAAGGATCTTACTAATTTGTTCCTTCTCCCAAGGCTTTTGAACAAATTCAAATGCCCCTGCTTTTATCGCCTCTTTTACATGTTCTTTTGTGCCCGCTGAAGAAGCCATTACTACTTTTGCATCTTTATCAAATTCAATTATTTCTTTAACTGCTTCAATCCCATTTTTAAAAGGCATAATAATATCCATAAAAACCAAATCCGGCTTACTCTCTTTGTACATATTTATTGCTGTTTGCCCATCATCAGCTTCTATAACATCATCACACCCACAACTTTTTAATACCGCTCTCAACTTTTTTCTGATTAGCATAGAATCATCACATACTAATACTTTTAACAAATTTTCTGCCATTTAGACTCCCCCTAATTTTAACATGCAAAATTATTATTTCTTTACATACTTTCGTCATATTTCCATAAATACCTTTTTTTCTGCATTTTATTTTAGATGAAAAAGTCCAAAATATCTATGATGATATTTTGCGAAGCCCTTTCTCTTTCAAATTTTTTACGCTCAAGCCTTCAATATATTTATAAACACCAATTAAGCAACAAAAACTGCTGTAGTTTTCGTTGCTTAATTTGTCTTATAATCTTTAAAAGATGCTTATATTTGATTACCTTTTATCATATTCTACAAATCTGAAACGTCATTAAAATTTCCTTTAGTAGATATACTAGGATTAAATACATGTTCTACTCTAGGTAATGATATTCCTAAAGTTTCACGAAGAACGTCCTCTACTGTTTCTACTGTTTTAATAGTTAACAGGCTTTTTACTTCTTCTGGTACATCCTTCAGGTCAATTAAATTATCTATTGGAATTAATATTTTTGTTATCCCGGCTCTTTGAGCTCCGAGTAACTTTTCCTTAAGTCCACCAATTGGAAGCACTGCCCCTCTTAAAGTAATTTCGCCTGTCATTGCAAGCTTTGGATCCACCTTTATGCCTGTAACAAGGGATGCAAGTGCAGTGAATAATGTAATCCCCGCTGATGGTCCATCTTTAGGAACAGATCCTGATGGAACGTGAATATGAAGATCTCTTTCCTTAAAGTTTATAGAATTCATTGGTAGCCTCGATTTAAGTAAGCTTAAAGAAATTTTTGCGGATTCTTTCATAACATCTCCTAATTGCCCCGTTAAAGTAACTTGTCCACTTCCTATCATATCTGTAGCTTCAATAAAGAGTATTTCTCCCCCTACTGCTGTCCAAGCAAGTCCTGTAACAACTCCTGGTGGGTTATCTTTCTGAGCCTTATCATGGCTTGAAACTTTTCTTCCAAGTAAATCATCTAACTCACCTACGGTAACTTTAAATGGTAATTCTACCTTCTTAGACACAATTTTCTCTGAGGTAATTCTTGCAAGGGTAGCTAACTGTTTTTTAAGTCCCCGAACTCCAGCTTCACTTGTAAATTCACTAATTATTTTTTGCAGAGCTTCATCTTCAATTACTAACTGCTCATTATTTAATCCATGTTCTTCAAGTATTTCAGGTATTAAGTGCTTCTTACCAATATGAAATTTTTCATTCATAGTATAACTAGATATATGAATTATCTCCATTCTATCAAGAAGTGGCCTTGGAATGCTTTCTAGGGAGTTAGCTGTCGCTACAAAGAATACCTCTGACAAATCGTAAGGTAAATCCAAGTAATGATCGGTAAAGCTATTGTTTTGCTCAGGATCCAATACCTCAAGTAACGCGCTGGCTGGATCTCCGTTATATCCAGTCATAAGCTTGTCCACTTCATCTAAAACCATAACTGGATTTATTTCTCCTGCTTTCTTAATGCTTTGAATAATTCTTCCTGGCATTGCACCAATGTAAGTTCTTCTATGTCCTCTAATTTCAGCTTCATCACGTATTCCACCTAAACTGAGTCGTATATATTTCCGATCTAGTGCCTGTGCAATACTTTTTCCTAGACTTGTCTTCCCTGTACCTGGCGGTCCAACTAGTAATAAAATGGATCCCTTCTTATCGTTCTTAAGCTGCATAACTGCTAAATGCTGTATTATTCTATCCTTCACCTTTTCAAGTCCATAATGCTGCTCATCAAGGATTCGTCTTGCTTCTCCTAAATTAATAACTTTAGGATCAGACTTTTTGAAAGGGAGCTTAACTAATAAATCTAAATAGTTACGTACAATGTTATATTCAGCACTATTTTCGCTTTGTCTTTCTAGCTTTTCTAATTCATCTAATGCAACATCTTTTATTTCATCGGGCATTTGGGCCTCTTCAATTTTACTTAAATAATCTTTATCTTTTTTAGCACCTTCAGTTTTCCCTTCATTTAATTCACTTTGTATAGCCTTTAATTGCTCTCTAAGTACTGACACTCTATAATTTTTGTTAGCTTTCTGCGTAAATTTTTCTGCCATCTCAAATTGCAACTTTAGAGCTTCTTTCTGCTTTAAGAGATAATCCATAAATTTCAAGATCCTCTCTTTTAAAGATTGAGTTTCAATCAAATCGTACTTTTCTTGGTTTGAAAGTGGCATAAATTGAGTAAGATGAGCCATGAGTATATTTAAATCCTTTTGCTCGTCTACCATCTTCATAAACTCATCTGAGCCCTTAAAGTTTTCACTAACCTCACGAGTAACCTTTTTCACATGCTCTAGCATTTCTTCCTGGCTCTTTTCTGTAAGATCTACAATATCAGGTGCAACCTCAAATTCTACATGGATAAAATCATTTTCGATAGTAAGTACTTTTATTTCAACCCTGTCTAATATTTTTATTTTTATTTGGTAACCTTTTTCTTTTTTTTCAATTCCCATTACCTGAAAGGAGACCCCGATGTTATGAAAATCTTCTTGCTTTAATTGGGTTTGAATAAAGTTTTGCTTTAGCGGTAGCGCAATATTAAATTGCTCCTCTTCACCTAAATTTTGAAGCTCTCGTTCACTAATTTTATTTAATTTTAAAGTATAAGTCATACCTTGCAATAAAACTATGTCTACTACTGGTATTACCATTCCCTCTTTATTCTTTTTATCTAAATTCATCATTATAACCTTCCTTTCTTTCAATACAATTCATAAGTGAATGTTCATTTAACTATTTATTAAATAATAGCGAGACATTTTGCAATTATAATTCCACAAAACTCTCTCGCTTTAATAAATTAATTTTTCTTTTATAGAAGTAATGCATCTTGAATTATTCTAATCATCTCTTCTAGAATCTCCCCTTGTTCAACTTCTCCAATGCACTGCTTAATAGCAATGGATTTAACTGGATAAAAAAGAATTGCTACCAAATTATCGTTTTGAAGATCTTTAAGCACCCTTTTCTCTTTCATTTCTTCTAACAGAATATTTAAATTTTGTATACCTTTCTTTTCTGAACATTGACTAGCTAAAGCTGGGCAACTTGAAAATTGATCTACAAAGTGAAATATTTCTCCATGTTCTTGAATATAGGTATAATATCCTCTAGCAAGTGTTTCAATAAATTGATGTCCATTAATATCCTTATAAATCTTGCTTAGTAAATAATCAAAAATCTCTTCGGAATACTCATGATATATATCACGAAGCATAATCTCTTTATTCTCATAATAAATATATACTGTAGCTGGGGAAACCCCTGCCTCTTTAGCAATCTTAGAAATAGAAGTACCATGAAAACCTAATTCAAGTATTAATTTAACAACTGCTTCTTTTATATTTTTTTCTTTTCCATCATCTTTTCTTCTCATTTATTCACCTCTATTATATTATATAATAAACGATCATTCATTTATTGTCAAGTGGTATTCACATTACTAAATTTTATTTTTATAATTCTTTTCTCCCCCCCTAAAAAATTAATATACTTACGTATATACAAGTAGTATTAATTTTACTGTTTTCGTATAGACTTTATGGCTCTTGTTGTTACATAAAAAGCATCAATATACGCAACTATAACAGTACTTTATTCGACATATAATCGAATTTATATTTATATAAATTACTAACAGCTTAGAAAGGAATAATATTTGTGAATAATGTGTCACTTGATATAGAAAAACTTAGAGCCGAATTAGAGAGTCTTATCTTGCTAAAAGGCATAAGTCATACAAAAGTATTAAAGTTGAGCCAAAGACTAGATAAATATATCTTAATGCATTATTTGAAAAAATGATATATTAATGGTCTTGGATTATAGGTTAAAAATAACGAATAAAATTATAAAGGGAAAGGCTGGAAACTTAAATGAGACAATTAAAATTTAGAGTTTGGGATGATTATAAACAAAAAATGAATACTCTACAAGGCATGACTTTTGAAGCACAAAGTTTGATTCCATCTGCTCTGAAGCTTCCTGGCTTAACCTGGAGACCTGTTGAAGAATTTGAATTGCTTCAATGGGTATACTTATCTGATATTAATGGAGTAGATGTATATGAAGGTGATTTTGTTAAAATTTCTGCTATTGTTTACAATGTGATTTGGAATGAAACCATAGTAAATTTCCAGCTTGAAGAGTTAGAAGGGCCTTTGAGCCGTAGTATTATTGACGTAACTCTTGGAATTATAGTGGGTAATAGATTTGAAAATGTGGATTTATATAATAAATAGTATCTTAAGGTACACTCAAGTAAATAACAAGTCAGCATGCGAGTCTATTTATTTTCATGTTCCTAATATAAAATAGCAAACAGAAACCGGGAGTTTCTGTTTGCTATTACCCTAAACTGTTCATAATAATTAAAGCCGTGTCCTCTATAGCTCTTTTAGTAACATCAATTCTTAAACACCTTGTTCTTTTCATTATTTTTTCTGCATAATCTAACTCGTCGAGTATTCTTGAATCATTAGAATATTGAAAACTAGAATTAAGTCCTTTGAATTTATCCATTCTATGTTTCCTTATTTCGATAAGCTCAAAAATATTTATATTAAGCCCTATAATCCTTTTTGAAGGAATGGTATATAGTTCTTCTGGGACAGGGACTTCAGGCACTAAAGGTATATTTATTGCTTTAATTCCTTTATTAGCTAAATACATACATAATGGAGTTTTTGAGGTTCTTGAAACGCCAATAAGTACTACATCTGCATACTTTATTCCATTATTATCCCGGCTATCATCATATTGTATAGCAAACTCCATAGCTTCTATTCTTTTATAATACTCCTCGTCCATGTTCCATATTGCTCCCGGAATATAGTCTGGCTGCTTATCTAATAACTTAGATGCCAGGCCTATTCCCGGTCCTAAAACATTTGATACAAATATTCCTTTTTCTACACACCTCTGGACTAAAAACTCTTTTACCTCTACCATAATTACTGTCGAAATAACCATTGCTTTGGAATTAACATCTATTTCGCTAATAAAATTATTAACGTCCTCAGCTGTATTGATATATGGTACTCTCTTCACTATTATACTATCTGGAAACTGACTTGCTACTGATTTTGCTACAAGTTCTGCTGTTTCTCCTATTGAATCCGATACCGCATATATTGTTAACATCTTTCGCCTCTCATCTACTTTCTTTTGTATTATCTGCTTTTATGAATATAATGTATATGAATTATATTACTACAAAGTAGCAAAACAATCTACAACAAAATGGAAAAATTTCTCTCACTCTTTAACTGAAGAATGCTAATTTAATACATAAATTGAATCTATACCTATACTTGTGATCCAAAAATAGCTACATTCTGGTTATCTAAAGCAAATACATTTTCTTTCCATTTTAAAGTATTCAAAACATAACCTAAAGAATCAGCATTGTATCTTCCAGCTATTTTTTGATAAGCCAATAGCTCATATACTTTATTTGAATCAAAATCCACAGGATATAATCCACTTATCGGATTTACAAATCCATCGATTGGATTTTTTAGCTTCCCATTCTCATAGTATATTTCATTTAAATAGTCAGCTCCCTTATAGGATATATCTATAATGTATTTCTCATTATTTTTCTTACTGATAATGTAAGCCTTGTAGTTGTCTTTATACGTAACATCGTATTTGTATTGCTCGTTATATACATTGAAATCAAACAGTAATTGTGCTACATTACTAAGAAAAGAATAAATGTAGTAGTACATTATTCCACCACTACCGCCTGTTGCAATTCCTATTAAAATATCATCTACACCGTCTCCTGTAAAGTCTCCCAAAAATAACGAAGGGTTATATCCTACATTTTCACTAAGTGCAATATTCGTAAACCCACCTGTCATTCCATCTTGAATTACAAGGGTTATATTTTGAGTAAATGGGCTATCTGATGCCTTTGTACCGGTTAAATATACATTATCAGGTATTCTATCACCGTTTACGTCTCCTCTTGCATAAGAAACTATGCTTGAATTTATATTATTTGCTCTATAATAACAATTATACATAACTGCTCCTTTTCATAATAAATTTTATAAAATATATTATGAGTTAAATAGCAACCATGTTACACGTTTTAATTTTCATAGTATTTAATAAAATACAGTTCTAAACTGTGATATATTAGTAATTACATACTCCATGCATCCCATACCCATTGCAAATACGGATAAAATTATTATCAGAATTATTGCATGAAAATCGTATTTTATTATTTCTTGCTTATTTATTAAGTAGGCCACAATGATTTCAATCCCCAGTAAAATTAAAACAAGGGGCCACATCGATGCTATTTTTAAATAATTGATACTTGGATATATTAAACGCATTATAAACATTATTCCAAATATAACTAAAATTATTCCACTGGTAAAAGTTCCCACAAGGCGTCCCTTAGTCATTCATATCACACTCTTTTTTCTTACCTATAATAAGCTTTGCACCCACAACAATTATTACAATACCTATTAATATCTGTGGAGTCACTCTTGTTACATTATTGATAGCATTATATACTTCATCTGGCATAAATCTCGATAAACTGTGTATAATGTTATTTCCTATTAAGTAGCCACCAAGAAGTATTAGTATTATTCCTGAAAACAAGCTATGTTTTTTTAATACACTTTTATCTATTTTTATTAATTCATCAAGAGAAAATAAATAATTATCCTCTAGAAGTAAAAATTCTTCATCCGTTGAATAACGTTTGTTCATACAGTCGAAAAATGAATAAAACCAGATTAACGGTAGCACGAATAGCAGTGGTCCTATAGAAAGCCAGCTAGAAAGAAATATTAAAAAGAAGAATGCTGCCATAAGTGATAGTCCCATCTTCATAAAGCCCATATACATATGACCTGCACCTGGTAAAAGTGAAAAACAAAAGGTTAAAAACTTACTTTTTTCCTTTTTCATTATTAAAAACCTCCAAGGTAATTATTTTTTGAGAAAAATCATTAAGACTTTCATTAATTGTGTTTATGCTACTTATACTCATAGGGTTTACATTCAATGCTTTTATTTTTGTATTAGCCAGAAAATTTAATGAGTTTGAAAAAACAAACAGTAATGCTATACTTGCCGCCATTGCCACCCTAAGAGAATAAAACATAAACTGTGTATTACTTTCTTTTTTCTTTTTTATCTTCCAAAGTATTTCCTCATCAAACCCTGAAGGAACACCTGCAAGTTCATTATTATCGAAGCTACTCGCGAGTGTATCGGCGCACTCTATGCAATTGCAAATATGTTCTGATAATAAAACTAACTCATTATCACTTAGAGATCCCTCTTTAAGGCCTTTTATTGATATTTTAGTTAAGTGCCCATTTTCTTCAAATAATGTACTACTCACATAAACTCCTCCTTCCATAAAACTTTCAACAGCTTTTTAGATCTATAAAGATGGGTTTGCAATGTTTTCAAACTTTGCCCTGTGTTTTTTGCCATTTCAGAAAGTTTAATATCTTCACAAAAATAGTTTACGGAAACTGCTCTATAAGGCTCTTTTAATTTATGACACAAACTATATATTTTTTCGCTACTATGTTTTTTTAGTAGCACGACCTCCGGGGAATCTTCCTTATCCTCTAAGCCTTCAAAATTTTCATCAGATAAGCTGTGAATTGTTCTTGCAGGACTTTTCAGAAAATCTTTGCACTTATTTACAGCAATTGTTGTGAGCCAAGCCTTAAAATTGACCCCATCGAATTTACCAAGACTAGTATATGCAGATAAAAAAGTTTGTTGTGCCAAATCTTCCGCATCGAAGTAATTTTTTGTAAAGGATAGACAAATGGTAATGATTAAACGTTCATATTGTTTTATATAGCTTACAAACTGTTCTTTTTGAATAACCATCACCCCTTTTTTGTCCTTACACTTAATATAACGATTGGGAATGAAAAAACACTTCAATATCTTACAAATATTTTATAAGCGCCAATAAATATTTAATAATAATAATTGTTGTTTACAAAAATATAAAAATATAGTATTATGAAGATAAATTAAAGTGCAATAAAAAGTACAGATTAGTAATAGTATTAAATATAATCAAATTTTATAGTAGTAGGTTTTTATTTACCGTAATTAAAATTTATTTTGAAAGGGAGAGATTAAGTTGAAATTAAGAATCGAAAATTTATTTAAACCAAGAACATTTGGTTCATCAATAAATGTAAAAAATCCTATAGTTATGGCACCTATGACTACATTTTCAGGAAACCTTGACGGAACAGTATCTGAGATGGAATTAAGTTATTATAAAGCTAGGTCAAAGGATGTAGGGATAGTGATTACTGCAGCAACCTATATAAGATTATCAGGAAAGGGATTCCCAGGCCAATTTGCTGCATATGATAATAGCTTTTTACCAGGACTAAAAAAGCTAGCCCAAACCATAAAGGGAGAAGGTGCCTTGGCAATCCTACAAATATTTCATGGAGGTAGAATGGCAATTCCGAGTGAAATACCTGGTGGTCAAACTATTAGTGCAAGCGCAGTAGCACCGGAAAGGCCCGGCGCAATGACCCCAAGAGAAATGACAGAAACTGAAATTCAAGATACCATAAGCGCCTTTGGTGAAACAACGAAGTTAGCAATAGACGCAGGATTTGATGGTGTAGAAATTCATGGGGCTAACACATATTTATTGCAACAATTTTTTTCTCCTCATTCTAACCGCAGGGAAGATGCATGGGGAGGTAGCATAGAAAAGCGAATGAATTTCCCATTGGCTGTTATATCAGAAGTCAAAAAAGCAGTAAAAGAAAAAGCCGCTCAGAACTTTATAGTGGGCTATCGTTTTTCTCCAGAGGAAACGGAGAATCCAGGAATAACTTTAGAAGATACCCTTTTATTTATAGATATACTCGCAAATCAAGGACTAAGCTACTTGCACAGTTCCATAATGGATTTTTGGCAAAGCTCAACGCGAGATGATTCAAATACAAGACCTATTATTTGCAAAATACTAGACCAAATTCATGGTAGAGTACCTTTCATTGGTGGTGGCTCTATTCATACACCTAAGGATGCTATAATGGCACTAGAAAGCGGTGTCGACTTTATATCACTTGGCAGGGAGATAATAATGGAACCAGAGTGGACCCGCAAAGTTCAAAATGGAAATTTTTCAGAAATACGTACTACTTTAAGTATAACTCATGGAAGATCTTTAGATATACCAGAACCGCTTTGGAATGCAATTATAAATACGCCAGGTTGGTTCCCAATATCAGAATAATTCTTTTATAGATATAAAATACTCAGTGATTTATATAACAAAAGTACCAAATATGCAATAAGTTCATATTTGGCACTTTTGTTTACAATTCTTAACTCTCTCTTGTTTCAGCAATTTTTGTATTTTTTACCCTATATTCATTAGGCGTCATCCCTATATTTTTTCTAAATAGGTTTACAAAGTAACTGTTATTCTTGTAGCCAACTTTTTTACTAATATCATTAACTTTCATGTTAGTAGTCTGTAAAATTTTTTTTGCTTCTTCAATTCTGAGATTTAGCACAAAATCACTAAAGGATATCTGGTTTTTCTCATTAAAGAGAGAGCTTAAATAGTTTGGACTGATAAAAAAAACATCCGCAATAAGGTTTAAGTTAAGCTGCTCCTTATAATTGGCTTTAACATACATATTAATATTATCAATCAAATTTCTTCCATTGCTTTGTATAACCTTTTTATACTCTTCAATACAATCAAAACAAAAGCAATTGAGAATATACCATGGGTCTTCTTTTTTTATATTCTGTAGATATTCATCATATTTTTTTCTCATTTGTGATATGATTTGTATATTTTCTAATCCTCTTAAAGCTGTTCTTGATAAAACAATAATCATTTCCTGCACAATATTTTCACTATCAGTGTATCTATCCCTATATTTATTAATGCATTCTTCAACTTTTTTTATGTCAAGTCGTTTGATAGCATTTTCCAGCATAATTTCAAGATCATATGGATATATTATTTTCTTTGATATACTTGATCCTCCTGCAAAGATTTTATCATTATATGTTTTAACATTGGCTTTTTTTAGTGCATCTTTTAATTGTATTTTTTCTTTTGTACTCATCAATATTTCATTGTCTTTTTCCATCAGCTCATTCTCTAAAATACTACGCTCCATCATTTTTTGAATTAGTTGTGCTGCAATGGTTAATGATTCCTCTATTACATACACGCGACTCTTGATAATAACTGGGATTTCTCCGTAGGACTTAAGTAACATATCATTCTCTACTTCAAGCTTTTCTGCCATTTGGAAAATCTTTTCCACTATATCTTTGGATTTGTTTAAGATAAAGCTACCGCTTTTTATATATCCAAAAATATTATCATTTAAAGTAATAGGTATCTCTAGTTCTGTAAGACCGTATTCACATCTATACAGTTTGCCAGATAATTGATTTACACTGTCACTATCATATTTCATTTTATAACACTGATATTTGGAATGGCATAATTTACAAAAATCATTTTTTTCATCATCTTGTGTAAGAATTTTATGCTCTTCATCATAAATATGAATTGTAATCTTTAAAAGCTCACACAACTGCTCTTTTACATTTTGCAATATTTCTATAGGAATCATGTCTCGTATATTTTTATTCATCGTAATCATGTAGTGCTTTTCCAATTGAAGTAATTTTATAGGTACATAGGCTACTATGAAAATAAGGTCCTCTTTACCCGTGTTATATACTTCATGCTCAGAATAGGGCTGACAGTAAATAAACATAGATTTACAAATATCTTCTTTTTTCCCATCTGTAATAAATATACCTTGTCCTTGCGCTACGTAAAAAAGTTGCTCCTCTCCCAAATGCAAGTGTTTTTTTTGCTGACATCCCGAATAAATTTTCACTTGTCCCACACTCAAACTTGTATAAGGGGAGTTGATTGGTTCATGTATCCATGAAATTTCACCCCAATTAAATTGTTGTTTGTCAAATTTATTCATATTATCTGGTAACATCATATTCTCCAGCAACATCATAATATTCACCACCTAAAATATTCTAATATAAAGTTATATATACATATATTACGATTCCTTATTAAAAAAAGCAAATCCTAATGATAGGATTTGCTTTCACTTCAGGCTATTTTATATATTTTGAGTTTGAGATTCGGACCTTTTTGCTTCAAGAGTTCTTGCACCCCAAGCGAAAATTGCCCCAGATATATTGTGCCATGCGCTAAATATTGCTGCCGGAACTGCTGCTAGTGGCATTGTAGCAAATTGGCTTGCAGCGAGTGATGCTGCAAGTCCCGAGTTTTGCATACCTACTTCAATGGCAAGAGTAATACTCTTTTTACGATCCATACCAGTCATTTTACCGAGCAAAAATCCAAGAGCATATCCGCATAGATTATGAAGTATAACAACTACAACAATTACACCTAAAGAGCTTAGTATCTTTGCTGAATTTGCTCCAATTACACCACCCACAATACAGGCAATTGATATTGTAGAAATTGCAGGCATATAATTTTCTACAACATTAGCTTTTTCTTTTATAATTGCTTTTACAATTAAGCCTAATGCAATTGGAAGTAAAACAACCTGTATGATGCTTATAAACATATTTATTGGATCAAAACTTACTGTTTGTTTAATCAATAAATAAGTAATTGCTGGCGTTAAAAGTGGTGCAAGCAAAGTGGAAACTGTTGTCATTGCAACAGATAATGCTACATCTCCTCCTGCCATATAGCAAATAACATTGGAGGATGTTCCTCCAGGGCAGGTACCTACTAATACTACACCAACCAGTAGTGCTCCTTCTAAGCCAAATGCCTTTGCCAGTAAGAATGCAAGTACAGGCATAACGATGAATTGAGCAAGTGTTCCTTTAAAAATATCAAGAGGTCTTTTTAGAACTATCTTAAAATCATTTACACTCAATGTCATACCCATGCCAAACATAATAATACCTAATAAAATAGTAATGACAGACTGTCCAGCTATTTTTGATGTTACCCATTTAAATAACCCTGGTGTCATAAATCCAAGTAACATAAATAGAATAATAATAAAACCAAAATATTTAGAAATTAATTTCGCTATTTTCTTCATTAAAATCCCCCCTTTTTTATTTTTTAGGTATTTCTAATACTGCCCCTCTGTTACCAGATGTTACTAATGCTGCATAACGTGCTAGATAACCTGTTGTAATTTTAGGTTGTCTTGGAACCCAATTTTCTCTTCTCACTGCCAGTTCTTCTTCTGATACGTCGAAGTTTATTGTGTTTGCCATAATATCTATTGAAATAATATCTCCCTCTTCAACAAGTGCGATATTTCCTCCTACCGCAGCTTCTGGTGATACATGTCCTATTGCTGCTCCTCTTGATGCACCACTAAAGCGTCCATCTGTTATGAGTGCTACAGTACTACCGAGTCCCATACCAATAATTGCAGAGGTTGGGTTAAGCATTTCTCTCATGCCTGGGCCACCCTTAGGTCCTTCATATCTTATTACTACTACATCTCCTTCAATTATTTTACCGCTCATAATTGCCGTATTTGCATCTTCTTCGCAGTCAAATACTCTTGCAGGGCCTTGGTGCTTCATCATCTCTGCTACAACTGCAGAACGTTTTACAACGCAAGAGTCTGGTGCCAAATTCCCTTTGAGCACTGCTATTCCACCTGTCTCACTGTATGGATTTTCAATTGGCCTAATAATATCATTGTTTGTATTGTTGCAGCCTTTAATGTTTTCTGATACTGTTTTTCCTGTACATGTAATTATATCTGTTTTCAGTAGGCCCTTTTTGTCAAGCTCATTCATAACAGCGTATACACCTCCTGCTTCATCAAGGTCTTCCATAAATGAATCACCCGCTGGTGCAAGGTGGCAAAGGTTTGGTGTCTTTGCACTAATGTCATTTGCAATATCAAGATTAAGGTCTATACCTGCTTCATGAGCAATTGCTGGTAAGTGAAGCATACTGTTTGTGCTACAACCTAGTGCCATATCTATGGTCAATGCGTTCATAAATGCGTCCTCTGTCATAATGTCTCTAGGTTTAATGTCTTTTTTTAGTAGTTCCATGATTTGCATACCCGCATGCTTTGCTAGCCTTATTCTTGCTGAATATACAGCAGGTATGGTTCCGTTGCCTTTAAGTCCCATTCCTAAAGCTTCTGTTAGGCAGTTCATACTATTAGCTGTAAACATACCAGAGCAGGACCCACAAGTTGGACAAGCCTTCGTTTCATATTCTTGTACGTCTTCTAATGACATTTTGCATGCTGCATGTGCCCCAACTGCTTCAAATACGGAGGATAGGCTTGTTTTCTTTCCGCCGACTCTTCCTGCGAGCATTGGCCCACCACTTACAAATATTGTTGGAATGTTAACTCTAGCTGCTGCCATCAAAAGCCCTGGTACGTTTTTATCACAGTTTGGTACCATTACAAGTGCGTCAAATGCATGGGCCATTGCCATTGCTTCTGTAGAATCTGCGATTAACTCCCTAGTTGCAAGGGAATATTTCATTCCTTGATGTCCCATGGCAATACCATCGCATACAGCTATGGCTGGGAATACTATAGGAGTTCCCCCTGCCATAGCAACACCAATTCTCACTGCTTCTACAATTTTGTCTAAGTTCATATGTCCTGGCACAATTTCATTATAGGAGCTGACGATACCTATTAGTGGTCTTTTAACTTCTTCCTCTGTCATGCCCAGTGCATTAAGCAAAGATCTATGTGGAGCCTGCCCGATACCTTTTTTTACTAAATCACTTCTCATTTTCTTTTCATTCCTTTCAATTTTAAATTCATTGCATAAATAAAAAACATTATAAAATCCATTTATATCATTATAATCTAACTTTTATATTGATACTTATGCTAATATTTAAATATATTACTATGAATCGAATATTAAAATATTACTATTTATATCAATATATTAATATTCGCCATTTTATGATATTTTTTTCATTTTGAGCATAAAAGCCCCCATTAAGCGGTGGCTTTTATACTGTTACTATTCATTAAAAATGTCTTATATAGATTAAAAATGTCTTGTATAGATTACAAAGGGCTTAAAATCATTCCCTCCGCAAGCATTTCTTTTACCTGCTCAACATCTTTATCTCCTCTTCCTGAAAGATTTATTATTATTATCTTATCTTTTGGAAGTGATGCTGCTAGTTTTATACCATATGCAATTGCATGCGCACTTTCAATGGCAGGAATGATTCCTTCAACTCTTGAAAGCTCTACCAATGCTGCAATTGCTTCCTTATCTGTTACAGATACATATTCTGCACGCCTCGTTTCTTTATAATTACAGTGCTCAGGGCCTACACCAGGATAGTCAAGACCTGCAGCTACTGAATAAACAGGAAGCGGCTCTCCATTTTCATCTTGGATGTTATAGCATTTAAATCCATGAATAATACCTATTGTACCTTTCGTCATAGAAGCAGCATGATCATTAGTATCAAGGCCCTTACCTGCTGGTTCAACTCCAACCATTTTTACATCCACATCATCAAAGAATGGGTGAAATAATCCAATGGCATTACTACCACCACCCACACATGCTACTAAATAATCTGGAAGTCTGCCCTCAGTATCTATTATTTGTCTTCTCGCTTCAATGCCTATGATACTTTGAAACTCTCTAACCATAGTAGGATATGGATGTGGGCCTACTGCTGAGCCTAAAAGATAGTAAGTGTCATCTGCATTTTCAACAAAATCATTTAAAGCTTCATCAACTGCATCCTTTAATGTTGCAGTGCCAGTTGTTACTGTCACAACCTTTGCACCTAAAAGCTCCATTCTAAAAACATTAAGCGCCTGCCTTTTTATATCAACCTCTCCCATATATATGGTACAATCCATTCCAAACAATGCACAAACTGTAGCTGTTGCAACCCCATGCTGACCTGCTCCAGTTTCTGCTATTATCCTGTTTTTGCCCATTTTTTTTGCAAGTAGTGCTTGACCTATAGCGTTATTTATTTTATGAGCCCCAGTATGGTTTAGATCTTCTCTCTTAAGATATATTTTTGCTCCACCACTTTTTAAACTTAACTTTTCTGCATAATAAAGTGGATTTTCCCTACCTATATATTGCTTTTGATAATAAGCAAGTTCCTTCAAAAACTCCTCATCCACAATACACTTATAAAACGAATCCTCAACAGCTTTTAAAACCTTTTGTAATGGCTCTGGAACAAATGCCCCTCCAAATTGTCCAAAATAACCCTTATTCTTTTCCATAATAAATCCCCCTTTTTTATTTAGATAGTGTAAACACTATCTCTGCTTTAATTCAAAAAACAAAAAGCCCTCTATGTGCTGTAAACACATAGAGGGCGAATATACTCGCGGTACCACCTCAAACTTACCCTTGTAAAAACAAAGGTATCTCTCCAATACAGGAATAACTCCGATATCATATCCATATAACGGTGGAATCCGTGTCCCCTACTATTATTTCGGTTCCCTCTCGTAAGTCCATTCAAAATGTTCTAAAATATCAGGCTCACACTATTCCTGAATCGCTGTAATTGTCAAACAAATTTACTCTTCTTACTCATTGATTTTTCTGCTTTTTACTATTATATTGTGAATTTTCGAAATTGTCAACAACTTTTATACTATTTTTATTTCTTACGAATGTATTTTCTTATATCCACTGCTACTGCTGAAACTATAATTGCGCCTTTTATTATCTGTTGCCAATATGGATTTACCCCTATAAATGTTAATCCGTAATTGATTACACTAAATATAAGTACACCTACTACAATTCCTGGAACAGTACCAACACCTCCAGATACTGACCAGCCACCAACAACGCAGGCCGCAATTGCATCGAGTTCATAACCATTACCATACCCATTTGATGCTCCACCAGTTCTTGCAGCCTCTAGAACTCCAGCTAAGCCATAAAGAAATCCTGCTATTACATATATTTTAAGTAGTGACTTTTGTACATTAATACCTGAAACAATAGCAGCTTCTCTATTTCCACCAATAGCATACACATCTTTACCAAGCTTTGTCTTATTTAAAACCACATATATTATTACAGTAACGGCTGCAGCTATAATTACTACATATGGAATATGAAAAAATGATCCTGTTCCAAGTTCAATAAAATCAGCTCTCAGGCTACCTATAGGTTGAGAGTTGTTAGGAGGAAGATCAAAATAAATTGAGTTTGCTCCATAAACGATAACCATTGTTCCAAGTGTTGCTATAAACGGTGGCACATCGAACTTTGACACAATAAAACCATTTAAAAGTCCAACTATACCTCCTGCTATAACACCTGCTAAAATAGGAACTATAAGTGGTAATTCACCTAAATTCGGATAAAACTTACTAGCATAACCGACAGTTTGGATCATTGAAGCTGATACAACTGCGGCGAGTCCTACCACACGCCCTGCAGATAAGTCAGCTCCAGCTGTTAGTATCGCAAAACAAGCTCCCAGTGCTATAATTATTCTTGTTGAACTTTGAGTCAAAACATCCGTAAAAGTGCCCAACGAAATAAATCGCGGGTCTTTTATAGCAATACCTATTATCAGCACTACAAATACCACATATATAGCATATTGCTTTAAGAAAGCCTGTATATTTTTTGTCTTAAACTTTTCCATTTACTTTGCCCCCTCACTATTCCATATACTTGCTAGCAAGTACCATTACGCTTTCTTCTGTAGCATCTTTCCCATCAATAATACCAGAGAGATGTCCTTCACACATTACCATTATCCTATCAGACATACCTAAAAGTTCAGGCATTTCAGAAGATATCATTACAATACTTTTACCTTGATTTGCAAGCTGCGTAATAATTGTATAAATTTCAAATTTTGCGCCTACATCTATACCACGTGTTGGTTCATCAAGAATCAGTATCTCTGGCTCTGTCAGAAGCCACCTGGCAAGTAGCACCTTCTGCTGATTACCACCAGACAAGTTTTGTATAAGTTCTTTAAATGAAGGTGTTTTAACATTTAGCTGCTTTATGCTCTTAATCGAATCCTCTTTTCGCATTTTATCATCTAAAATCCCTACTTTATTAAGATATTTTGACTGATTTGCCACTACAGTATTTTCCATAACTGATAAAACTGGAAATATACCTGTTGCTCTACGTTCCTCAGTAATTAGCGCCATATTATGTTTTTTTGCATCTATTGGTGACTTAATTCTAACTTCCTTATTATTTATAAAAAGCTTACCAGACTCCAAACTTCTAAGACCAAAAATCGCTTCCATAATCTCTGTTCTTTGAGCTCCAACAAGTCCACCTATCCCAAGAATTTCTCCCTTTCTCAGATTAAAAGAAACGTCTTTAAAAGATCTTGGAAATGGTGAAGTAAATCCTTCAACCCTTAACACTTCATCGCCAGGTACATTGTATCGTTCAGGGAATCTATTAGTGAGATCTCTTCCTACCATCTTTTTTATTATCATATTAGTTGTAAGATCACTAGCATCAAAGGTTCCAATCATCTTCCCATCTCTCATTATAGATACTTCATCCGATATTTTTAGAATTTCCTCCATCTTGTGAGATATATAAATTATTGCAACACCCGTCTTTTGTAAATCGCGAATTATTCTAAATAAATGATCTACTTCATTCTCAGAAAGAGATGATGTAGGCTCATCCATAATTATTACTTTTGCATTGTATGAAACAGCCTTTGCTATTTCCATTTGTTGCACTATAGAAACTGATAAATCCCCCACTATTGTATTAGGATTAACATCAAGTCCAAGGCTTGTAAATAGTTCTTTAGTATCCTTGTACATTTTCTTCTCATCAACTAATTTGAAAGGCCCAATTCCATGCATTGGTAAACGTCCAAGCCACATATTTTCCATAACATTACGGAATTTTACTGGATGAATCTCTTGATGAATCATGGCAATGCCAAGATTTAGAGCCTCCTTTGAATTGTTCGTTATTACCGTTTTACCGTCTAATATTATTTCTCCTATATCCTGCGTATATATACCAAAAAGACATTTCATAAGTGTAGATTTACCTGCACCATTTTCACCCATTAGTGCATGTACCTTACCAGCACGCACTTTAAGAGTTACATCATCTAATGCTTTTACACCAGGAAAGGTCTTGGATATATTATTTAACTCCAGCAAATAATTATCTTCCTTCATTGCAATGCCTCCTGTATACCTTAATGACGAATAATTTCTACAAATTTATTAAAAATTAAAGTACAATAGAATCCTATTGTACTTTAGTCAATTTAGAACATTTTATAAACTATAAATAAATAGGTTTATTTAGCATCATCCATATTATCTTTAGTAATTGGTTTGTAATCTACCCATACATATTTATTATCTGTTAAAGTATAACCAACATTTTCAGTAGTTGGTACTGTACCTTCAGCAAGTAATTGTGAAATCTTAAAAGTAGCAATTCCTTGATTTTTAGCATCATTAAGTACTGTTCCAAGTAAAGTACCATCAGCAAGGGCTGCAATTCCTGGAGCTGTAGCGTCAACGCCAACAACAGGCATAAATTTATCACCTTTAAAGTATCCAGCAGCTTGTAATGCAGATATAGCACCAAGAGCCATGTCATCGTTATTAGCTAGGACTGCTTCAACTTTATCACCATTTGCAGCTAAAATTGATTGTAATTTATCTTGTGCTTTAACACGATCCCACATACCAGTATCACTAGCTATTACATTAACTTTAATGCCCTCTTTAATTATTTCATCAATAGAAGATTGAGTTCTAGCAATAGCATCGGGATGTCCTGGTTCTCCAGTAAGCATAACATAGTCCATAATTCCATCTTTATTTTTGTCTGCTTCGGGATGAGCTTTCCAATATTCAGCTAAAATCTTACCCTGCATTATTCCTGACTGTTCAGGTTTTGCCCCTACATAATATAGTTTATCCCAAGCATCCATATCTGAAGTTGATGGCATACGATTAAAGAATACAATTGGAATATTAGCAGCTTTCGCTTTTGTTACAATTGCACCTGCAGCTGCAGAGTCAACTGGATTGATTTGCAAAGCATTTACTTTTTTAGTTATAAACATTTCTATTTTTTCATTTTGTGTAGAAGATGAATTTTGACTATCAGCAACTTCCACATCTATTTTAGCTTCAGTTGCAGCATCAGTTATTGCATTACGAACTCCTGTCATGAAAGTATCATCAAACTTATAAATCGTACATCCTATAGATACCTTTTTAGCATCAGTGCTTGGTGCTTCAGTTTTACTACTTGAACAACCTGCTAAAATTGAAGCAGCCATTGCTGCTACTAGAATCATTGTAATTGACTTTTTCATTAATTTGCCCCCCTAGATTTTTTAATGTAAACGTTAACCTGTATTAATAATACCATCAAAACCATTTAATATTAATACAAAATCCTACTATTACATATTAAAATCCTATGGTGTTTACAATTAATTACTATTTATAAGCTTGATCTGCTACGTCAGTATTATCTTTTATTATAGTTACGTAATCAATACGGACATACTTATTTTTATTTAGTTTCCAAGAAGTACCACTAACAATGTTTTTTCCATTAGCAACATTTGTAACTAAATCAATTGTTGCCTTACCTTGTTTGCTAGCATCATTTAATATTGTACCAACCATCGTACCTTCTTTTATCCTTTTAACAGCATCCGGAATAGCATCTATTCCAACTACAGGTATAAACTTATTCTCAGATAAGTATCCTGCTTTTTCTAAAGAATCTAATGCACCCAGGGCCATAACATCGTTATTAGAAATTACAAATTCTATCCTGTCATTGAACTTTGATATCCATCCATCCATTTTATCCTTTGCTTTCGCAGCATCCCACATAGCGGTCCCCTCCGCTAGCTCTTCTACATTAATACCAGCCTTCACAATTTCTTCTAATACATATTTGCTACGAGCCTCAGCATCAGGGTGTCCTGGTTCGCCCCTTAGCAATACATATGAAAGCTTTCCATCATGATTTCTATCCCATATATTCTTATTCTCATTCCAAAGGTCAACTATCATTTTGCCTTGTAAAATTCCAGATTGCTTTGAATCTGTACCAACGAACCACACTTTATCATAACTGTTTAATACTGATTCTTCTGGTTCCTTATTAAAAAAGATAATCGGCAATTTAGCTTCTTTAGCTTTGTCAATTACGGCCTCTGCAGCTTTCGGATCCACTAGATTTATAGCTAAAGCTCGTACCCCCTTTGAAATCATTTCATCCACTTGTCTAAGCTGTATACTTTGATCATTTTGAGAGTCATTCATATTCAATGCTATTCTTCCATATGCATCGTTTTCCATTGAATTTCGTATATAACGCATAAACTCATCATCATATTTGTAAATAGCTACTCCTACTTTCGCAAGTCCCCCTTTATATCCATTATTTGAATAAGTATTACTGTTTACACAACTTTTTAAAATATATACCATAATAAACGACATTACCAAACCTATTATAACTTTCTTCACATTATTCATTAGCATTCTCCCTATATATTTATATACATATCTATTGGGTAAAAGGAAATAATATTTTTTGATTTTCAGGTAAATACATATTGTTCCTGTCTATTACAACTACTCCAGTATCAACATATTCTGGGATTTTCTTACCTTGTAAATTTAGAACTGCATACTTAACTGCTAAATACCCCATGCCAAAAGGACTTTGAGTAACAGTAGCTTGTATTACGCCATTCTCTAAGAATTCTATTTCTTCCGGAGTATTGTCAAATGTAATAACATTTACTTTACCTGCATATCCTATTTCATCAATTGCCTGTGCTACTCCTATAGAGCTTATATAATTTAATGCTACTATTGTATTTACTTTATCATCACCTAACACAAGTTTTTTTGTAAGCACTGATGCACTCTCTGAATCTGGTGCTACATATTCAGTATATACAACCTTTACTTCTGGTTGTTTTGAAATAATGGACCAGAAGCCCTTCTCTCTCTCCTTATTATTACCTGATCCTTTCACAAAATTAATAATAGCAATTCGAGAGTTTGAACCACAAAGTGAAATAAGCTTTTCACCTGCCATTTCTCCAGCTTTAACATTGTTAGTAGTTATATAACTGCTTATTTTATTAGTATTTAATTTACTATCTATAACTAATACTGGTATTTTTTCACTTATAGCTTTTTCAGTTACGTTTGTAAGCTTATTATAATCACTTGGAGCCAGTATTAATGCATCTATTTTTCTTTCAATAGCTGCATTCACAAGAGCTATTTGTCCATCAATATCAGTTTCCTCTTTTGGCGAAGTAAAATCTACCTTTACATTAAATTCTTTAGCAGCAACCTCAGCACCCATCCTTACATTTTTCCAATAATAACCACTTTGAGTTTTCAATACTAGGGATATTTTCTTAGGTTCTTCATCTCCCTTAGTACTTAACTTTATAATTCCAAATAGAAAGGGTGATATAAGAAGTATAAAAAGCAAGAAAATTATTAGTACATTCTGTTTAAACACATTGCAACACCTCACCTCTATTCTTTTGTAAGAGGTAGCCAAATTTTAATTGTAGTGCCCTCTTCAATTTCACTTTGTATTTCAAGCCCGAATTCCATGCCATAACTTAGCTGAATTCTTTCATGAACATTTTTCACCCCAATACCAGACCCAGTATTATCCTTTTCTTTATACTCAAGTAGTTGCTTTAATTTTTCCGGTTCTATTCCAAGTCCATTGTCACATATTTCATATAATAATTTACCACTCGTAATAGAAACTGATATTTTTATAAAACCTTTGTCTACCATATATTCTATACCATGGTAAATTGAGTTTTCTATAAGTGGCTGTAATATTAGCTTTAAGGTTTTATATTCTAGGACTTCCTTTTGTGTTATAATTTCGAACTCAAACTTATTCTTATATCTAATTTTTTGAATTATTAAGTAATTTTTTGCGTGTTCCATTTCTTCCCTAACCGTGATGATATTTTTACCCCTACTTATACTTATTCTAAATAATTTAGCAAGAGCGGTTACCATTGTTATTACTCCATCATTTTTCTCGTTTTCAGCCATCCAAACTATTGAGTCCAAGGTATTATATAAAAAGTGTGGATTAATCTGTGCTTGCAGTGCATTTAATTCGCTTTTTCTTTTTGCTTCTTGTTCTATTATTATTTGTGCCATAAGATACCTAACTTTAGAAATCATCAAATTAAAGGCTGTAGATAATCTTTCCACCTCATCTTCACCTTTAACGTCAATATATATATTAAAGTCCCCCTCTTCTACCATTTTCATTGATTGTTCTAACTGTTTTATTGGATGTGATATTTTAGCCGAAATAAATCCAAATATAAAAATAATTAATATTATACAAACAAACAAAATCCATCCTATAAAGTTAGTACTAGTTTTTTTAAAATCCAATATTTCTGACATATATGCAACTGCTACAACCTTCCAATTAGTATAATTCACTGTTTTTATTGTGATCAATTGCTTTCCCTCGTCGGAATTTTCTAAGTAACTACCTAAGTAATCTTCACGATTTTCAGATTTTAATCCTATGTTAATAAGCTGTTGTTCTGGATGATAAATTATATTATTATCCGAATCAACAATATAAATATAACCTCTTTTCCCTATAGATATATTTTGACAAAGCTGACCTATAGTACTGTAATTCATATCAACTAAAAGCACTCCGCGTAACCTTTCATTTCCTTTATAAAAATATATAGCTCTGCTTAATGAAACAACCCAATCATGCTTTCCATTAAAAAGGTTTTGAACATGAGGTAATGAAAAATTAACGTTATCCGATTTATTTAGTGCAGATTTGAACCATTCTTGGTCAACCACATTTACTTTTTCTTTTAATACTAAGGCAGAGGATTCAATTATAAGTTCACCCTTATCTGAAAATACAGCTAGACTTGCAATGTCCTCTCTAATATTTTGTATTACATTCATTTGATCATTCAGCTTACTATTTGGAATATTTTGATTAAGATAAATATTTTTGTTTAATAAATTCGATACTTCCTTGGTGCTCTTTAAATAGTACTCAATATTTGAATTAACTTGATTGACTAATTGTTTTGTACTCAATGTAGCATTATTTTCAAGCAATATTGAAAATTTATTATAAATCACAATTCCAACAAAGAGCATAGCTAGAATCGTAGTGAATGTAAATGATATAGTAATAATAAATTGTATACCTCTTACCTTAAAGGACTTAACTGCAACGTTAAATATGTTTTTAAAAACCCTCCTGCTTTTTTTTTTCAAAATTTCATCTCCTCTTAGGTATTAAATCATCTCCTGCGGAGCTGCAATTAACGACTTATCGTTAAAAATGTTTAATTAATTATTTCTATACTCAGATGGTGAAATACCAAACTGTTTTTTGAAGCAGTAACTAAAATAATTTGGTTCTGAATATCCAACTTTATAAGCAATCTCAAAAGACTTCATTTTTGTAGTCTTAATTAACTCCTTTGAGGTCTCCATTCTAATTTTAGTCAGGTAATTTATAAAAGTCATCTTTGTTTCTCTTTTAAAAATAAAACTAAAATAAGTTGGACTTATATATAGATAACTACAAACAGTATTAATGGTTATACTACTATCGCTATAATACTTGTTGATATATGCCTTTGTTTTTTCAACTAAAAGCGTGCAACTGTCTTTTCGATCTTTTATAATATAGTTCATTATTTTTATAGATATATATTTAAACCAATTTTTAACTTGATTTAAATCATTAAATTTATATAGTTCCACAAATAAATTATAGTTTTCACCGAAAATATATGTTAAATCTACATTTAAACTTTCTGCTGTTTTCATTATTGTTGTAAGTATTTCTAATAAATATATTTGGGAATTTTTAAATGGAACTTTTCCATCTACAAGTTGATAGACGAGGCCATCTATTGTTTCAATAATTTCCTCTTCTGTTCCTACTTTGATAGAACTTATAAGGTCATGTTCCATAATTTCATCAAAAACTATTTTTTCACTACTGCTTGGCTCAATATCTTCTATCCAAATAATTCGATTTTTGCCCATGATAAGTCTATAATCTAATGCAAGAATAGCATTCTGATAAGAATCAAATATATAAGAAACATCACTTATAATTGTTCCAAGCCCAATGGTAATAGTGATCTTTAAATACTTTTCAATACTCTGCCTTATCTCTTCAAGTGTAGATTGGATTTTGCTCGAAATAACACCTCTATCCAATTCTAAGAATGGACTAATTAATATAATCAGATCATTATGTATAAAAACGATGCCTTCCCCATGTTTGCAAACAATTTCTTCTATTATATTGAGAACTCCAAATTTTATCAAATCTAGTTCATTACTATTATCAATTTCTAAATCATTATATGCGATTTCTCGATCAATACTTATAGCCGACACAACAAAGCGATTACCATTTAAATTAATATTATAATTCAAACATTTTTCATGTATTTCCTCCTTCTTTAATTTGCTTGTAATTAGATAAGTAAGAAATTTTTCTTTTAAGATAGGTAAGCTCTTTACATAATATTCATTCATAGCTTCCATATCCTTCTTTGCAAGCATTTCCTCATCAATCTGTGCTTTAACCTTTAAAAGTACCTCAATTAATTCCTTTGAGCAAACGGGTTTTAGAGCGTATTCAATAATATTTAAATTTACTGCCTTTTGGGCATATTCAAATTTATCAAAACCAGTTAGTATTATTATCTTTATTGTAGGAAATCTTTCCTTTAAAATCTCTGACAATTGAAGTCCATCCATAAAGGGCATCTTAATGTCAGTTATAACTACATCTGGAGTAAATCTTTCTGCCACTTCTAATGCTTCTCTACCATTTTCAGCTTCTCCCACTAGTTCAAACCCATATTGCTCCCACTTTATTTTTTGTATTATGCCTTTTCTTACTTCCTCTTCATCATCCACTAAAATTAATTTATACATATTCCCCTCCTATGTACTATCCATAAATAGTCGATTGCAATTATATTATAACTATACTACAATTTAATTGTTTTTTATAGTTTTTCATACATTTTTGGTGTAAAATTACATAAATTTTTAAAAAAATCATACTTAATTCAATATACATTGCATTAAGTTAAAGGACAATTTACAAATGAAAAATAGTTTTTAAATCAAAGTAATGTTATCTATCAATATAATAGGAAAGAGTGGAATTTATCCTTAAATACGGGATAAATTCCACTCTGAATTTTAAAGGTCGGTTTCAGACATTACTGTCTGAATAATATCTAAAGCCTGATCAATCTCCATCTTTGTTACATTTAGTGGAGGAAGTAATCTTACCACATTATCTCCAGCTGCAATCACAAGTAGTCCCTTATCAAAACACGCTTTACAAAATACCTTTGTATCAGTTTTTAATTTTATACCAATTAATAGTCCAATACCTCTTATCTCATCTATTATGCCGTATTTCTCCTTAAGTTTAAATAGCTTTTCCTTTAAATATATACTTTTATCGTCAATTTCATTTATAACTCCGCCCTCTACAAGTTCAGTTAAAACTGCAACGCCGACTGCACACCCAAGAGGATTGCCGCCAAATGTACTTCCATGATCACCGGGTACGAAAGCTGTAGAAGCTTTCACATTAGTGACAGTTGCGCCAATTGGAAATCCTCCACCAAGAGCTTTTGCGATGCAAATTACATCAGGCACAACTGAAAATTTCTTATAAGCAAAAAGACTTCCGAGGCGTCCCATTCCACATTGTACTTCATCAAAAATTAATAGAGCATCGTATTTATCACACAGATTTTTTGCCTCTTCTAAAAACTCTACACTTGCTATATTTATTCCGCCTTCTCCTTGAATTGGTTCTATTATTATGCCGCATACTTTTTCATCAAAATTCATTTTCAAATCAGAAATATCATTAAAGTTCACTTTTCGTGTACCTTCAATTAAAGGACGAAAATCCTTTTGATACTTCTCTTGCCCTGTAACAGAAAGTGCGCCCATTGTTCTACCATGAAAAGAATTGTCCATATATATGAATACATTTTTATCTTTAGTATCTTTTAGTGTTCCATATTTTCTTGCTATCTTGAGTGCTGTCTCTACAGCTTCAGTACCACTATTACAAAAGAAAACCTTGTCATGATCACAATTTTCTATTAATTTTTCTGCAAGCAGTGTGTGGGTAGGATTCCAGTAGTAATTTGAGCTATGAATAAGCTTACTACTTTGCTCTGTTATCGCATTTATTATAGCAGGATGGCTATGACCAAGGCAATTTACAGCAACTCCAGAAACAAAATCTATATATTCACGTCCAGTTGTATCATAAATCTTGCATCCAAGTCCTTTTTCAAAAGTAACGTCATATCTTCCGTAGGTGTTCATTATACAATTTTTCATCATTAATTTACCCCTTTCTCTATTATAATTTTCGTTCCGCAATTTTTAATTATATTTAATAACAAGCCGTGTTTTTCTCTCCCATCTACCAGATGAACATTTTTAGCACCTTTATTAATTGCAGCAACGCAACATTCTAACTTTGGAATCATGCCACCATAAACGACACCACTCTCTATAAATTCTTTAGTTTCCTCTACTGTGATTGATGATAAAAGCGTTGATGGATCAGTTATATCCGTGTACACTCCGTCTACATCTGTCATAATTAAGAATTTTTCTGCTTTTAGCACACCACTTATAAAGGCAGCAGCATAATCTGCATTTATATTGTAACTATTTCCTTCTGTGCCCGTACCTATTGGTGAAATAACTGGAATATAGTTGCTTTTAAGTAAATTAATCAATATCTGTGTATTAACATTAACAACCTCACCAACGAAGCCTATATCAATCTTTTGATTGTTTTCATAAACAAACTTCTTTTTGGCTCCAATTAAATTGCTATCTTTACCGCTTATACCTATGGCATTTAATCCTCTCATACTTAAGCTCGAGGATAATTTTTTATTAATGTTTCCCGATAATACCATCTCTACAATTTCCATAGTTGCACTGTCTGTAACTCTAAGCCCTTTTACAAATTTGCTTTCACCACCAGTTTTTTCAATCCACTTATTAATTTCAGGACCACCACCGTGTACTATAACTACTTTAATACCAACACTTGTCATAAGTGCCACATCTTCCACAAATGCCTCTGTAGCTGCATCATTTCCCATTATACTTCCGCCATATTTTATAACAAAGGTCTTACCCTCATATTTATTGATTTGCAAAAACTCCTTAATATTTAAGTTAATATTTTTATTATTCATTGTAGCCTCCAGCCTTAATAGTTTATTCTCATTACTTATCCGTATTAGAATAATTATACACCATTTTGCATAAATATTCAAGAAGATATTGATTTTTTAATAATTTCGTTGTATAATATTTATTATAACTAAATTTAATAACGAGGTGATATTATGATTAAAGCTGGAATAATAGGTGCTACCGGCTATGCTGGCGAACAATTAGCGTGGTTTTTATACAAGCATCCAAATGTAAACGTAGAATTTTATTCTTCTCATAATTATGCAGGAATGGCCTATAATGAAATTTATAATAATTACAGTGGTTATATAGAAGATATTTGCGTTAATATTGAAACGGCTATAAGTAAGTTAGCAAATATAAATGTTCTTTTCATTGCTATGCCGCACGGAAAATCCTTTCAAATAACTGAAAAAGCATTATCGCTTGGAGTAAAAGTAATAGATTTAGGTGCGGATTTTAGACTTAAATCTAAGGATGAATATGAGCAGTGGTATGGAGTTAAACATGAGAGCTCTGGACTTCTAGCGAGTGCTGTTTATGGTCTTACTGAATTAAATAGAGAATCAATTAAGAATTGTAACTTATTAGCTAACCCAGGTTGTTTTCCAACAGCTACTATATTAGCACTTACTCCACTTCTAAAAAATAACTTAATAGATATAAACTCCATCATAGTTGATGCTAAATCTGGAGTATCAGGGGCTGGTAGATCTGAAAACATTGGTTGTCTTTTTACAGAATGCAATGAATCAATTAAAGCTTATGCAGTTGCTAGTCATAGACATACCCCAGAGATTGAACAAGAACTAAGCAAAGTTTCAGGTGATAACGTAATGATAACTTTTACGCCTCATTTAGTACCAATGAATCGTGGAATTTTATCAACCTGTTATGGTTCACTCGCAAAAGACGTAACTACAGAGGATCTTCTGTCTTTATATAGAGATTTCTATAAAGATGATTATTTTATAAAGATACTTAATGGATTACCTGAAACTAGATGGGTAAGAGGTTCTAATTTATGTCATATAGGGCTAAAAGTAGATAAACGTACAAAAAAAGTAATTTTAGTATCTGCTATAGATAATTTAATAAAAGGAGCCGCTGGTCAGGCAGTACAAAATATGAATATTATGTTCGGCTTTGGCGAAACTACTGGACTCGAAATTATCTCCATGGCACCTTAAATCTTCTTTAAGGGACATTCAAGTAAATAACAATAAAATAGATCTTCTGAAGTCGTTAATATTGCATCTTCCTCGAAGATGAACAACATCTTTTAGGAAGTTGCTTTAATAATTTTTTAACAAAATACAGATATTTATAATTAACTCACATAATAATGTGATATTGGAGGTAGATAAATGGGCAAGAAAAATTTTATAATTAGAAAAGCGATTACCAGCGACATTGAAGCGATACGAAAACTTTCAAGGATATCTTTTAAGATATATGCAGAAAATGCAGGAATTACAGAATTGACCACACCTCTTGAAGAAACCTATCATGATATAAAAAATGCTATAGAAACTACTAATGTTTTTGTAGCTCTATATAAGCAAAAAGTTATTGGTAGTGTCCGTATTGAAATCAGATCAGATAATACTGCTTATCTAAGTAGATTTGGTGTTTCATCACTATATCAAAAAAATGGTATTGGTAAAATTTTAATGGTTGCAGTTGATAACTTAATGATAGAACTCGGAATTACGTACTTATATCTTCATACTTCATCCAAAATGTCTTCACTTATTAGATTTTATTATGGAAGATGCTTCTATATAGAATCAACCAATAATGATCGAGGATATATTAGAGCACTATTATGCAAGGAATATGACTCAGAAACGCTTGAAAATTCCTTAGAAAATATAAGTTGCGACAGCGCAGTAGTTTAAAAGTGCCTTTTCCTGCCATTCTTTAATCAATAAGATTTAAGTTTTTTAATACTCCTAAAGAGAAAGAATGCGGTTAATGCCGTTGCAATCAAATCTGCACAAGGTTGTGAAAACCAAAGTCCATCTAGTTCGTAAAATAATGGGAGTATAAGAATAATAGGAATTAGCACTATGACTTGTCTTAATATACTTAAAAGCATTGAGGTTTTCGCCTCATTTATTGCTTGAAAATAACTTGCTCCTATTATTTGAAATCCTAAAATAGGTAAAACTATTAAATCAATTCTAAGTCCACGTGCGCCAAGATTTATTAGTTCTGGATTATTACCTACAAATGCGCCAATAAGCGGCCCCGCAAATAATTGTACACCGATAAATCCAATTGTAGCAATGCAAGTAGCGAAAGTTATGGCAAGCTTTAAGACCTTTAGAACCCTAGGATACAATTTAGCTCCATAATTGTATCCAATTATAGGCTGAATTCCTTGACTTATACCAAATATAGGCATAAAAATAAGCATTGATATACTGTTTAATATTCCCATTGCGGCTATTGCAGGATCCCCTCCATAAGTGTAAAGACCTTTATTATATAAAATAGCTACAAGACTTGATGCTATTTGCATAGAAAAAGGTGCAATGCCAATAGCAAAAATTTCTTTTATAATATGTGTATCAAGCTTTAAATTGGCTTTCTTTATTTTAAGCACGCTCCCGCTATTTTTAAATATAAAATATTTTAATACCCATAGAGTATTAAAAACTTGAGAAATTATGGTTGCTATTGCAGCACCTTGAATTCCCATATTAAAAACAAATATGAATATTGGATCTAATATAATATTAATAATTGCACCAAATACCATTGTAAGCATTGCCATTTTGGGATTACCTTCAGCTCTAATTATGTTATTAATACCAAATCCTATATTTTGAAAAACAGCTCCTATAAGTATGATTTGTATATAAGCTTTTGCATAGGGTATGTTATTACCACTTGCACCGAACAATATTAAAAGTTTGTCCAAGAACAAAACTCCAAATAAGCCAAGTACTAATGATATTATAGTTATGAGTATCACCGAATTCCCCAATATATTATCTGCCGTATCTACTTTTTTTTCTCCAAGTCTTATTGATATCACTGCGCTAGCCCCTATACCAACAAGCATGCCAAAAGCCATTATAATAATTGATATAGGAAATGTGATAGCAAGGCCTGAGAGTGCATCTGTTCCTACCCCTTTAATATGTCCTATATAAATTCGGTCTACAATATTATATAAAGCATTTACAACCATTCCTGTTATAGCTGGCACCGAAAACTTAAAAAGTAGTTTTCCTACACTTTCTATTCCTAATTCTTTTGTTTGATCCATAAAAAATATCCTCCCATGTTAAAAATTAATCTTTTAACTTCCGCTCCTAATGCATCAAATACATGTTTTCCTTTATAAGCTCTCTTATGCTTGAAATCATATCATTAAACCCTGTAGCAATTTTAGATATTTCATCATTATTATTATCTAAGAGTGAAACATCAAATTTTCCACTTTGTGCTTCATCCATGATATTTTTCAATTTGCTTAATGGTGCTGAAATACTATATGATATTATAAAAGAAACATATTCATTTAACCATCTCCCCAGAAGAATATGTCCTATATCCATTTCATCATGCAGTAGAGCGAGAATTCCTAATACGTCTTTATATTCATCATATATAACTGTTGCCGATAGTTCACAGACAAGAGCTTCTTTATCTTTCCTGTATAAATCAACTTCAATTGAAACTTTTGTAATTACTATATCGTTTATAATTGTCAAAACTTGACGAAATTCTTTATATTTAGCTACTAAAAACTAAACTATCTTAAAGCTTCTGTCATGTCCTTCGATAATTAACTAACTCTAAACAAACTGATAACATATTCTTTACAATAAACTACTATAATAGTTAAAACAGATACATTTCTAGATAGACATTTTATAGGCTTAAGAATTTTAGTTTTATTTATCTAATATTTCATTAGAAAGGTGAGGATTAAAATGAAAGAAGAAGAATTGTTATATGATGCAATATTCCCAGAGGACAATGACCCCAATTATATTAATTATGGTTATTTTATAGGGAGGAGCAAAAGAAGCATATATAAATTGAGAGCTACTATTAATGAAAGTCAACTAAATCCAATACTAATTTGCGATGGAAATAACGAAAATGCTTTTTTTGCTAAAGTTTTTCAAAGTGAAGTAGATTGTTTCCTTAAAATTGCCAATGAGTGCAATTTTAAACAAAGTCATATAAGTTGTCATTATATTAATCAAATAAAGTGCTTATTCGGAGAAGCCATAATAGCGAACAAAAAAAAGGCATACAAGGCATCCCATTATCTATATCCACAAAGGTGTAACAACAAAACAAGAAACTTGTCATTACCAGACTTATTATCCATAAACCCAGCAAATGAACATCAACCAAACCTAAATAAAGCAATCTAATCTATAAAAATAACATTTGCAGAATTTAAATAAGCTACCAGCTATAAATATCTAACTTTATAACTGATAGCTCATTTCATCAATTGGTTTTAAATATAAATTTTTAAAAATTATTTTCATCAGGGGCAATAGCGCTATAAATAACACGTTCTCTTTGTTTTGCAAACCAAGGTGTTACTATGTCATTCCATTTATTAAAGTGTTTAGTTTTCATATGTTCGTAAACAGCCACTTCAGTTTTATAGACTTCATAGAACATAAAACTACTTTGGTCATCTTTATTTTGCAACACATCAAAACGTATAATTCCTTCTTCCTTTACTGATTCCTGTCTATTTTCTATAGTTGCCTCTATAAATGAGTCTATGCGTTCCTCTTTTATAAACATGGTTACGCTTTTAATTATCATTGTATCTACCTCCAATAAATTCCTAATAATATTATAATATAGTATAATCTAGTTAAAGACAAGCTTAGAAATTTTACTTACTGTACTTAATTTCTATATATTTTTATGACATGTTCTGTTGATTATCTTCATTAATAACTATGCCTCCCTTAGCCCTAAGTGCAGGTAAAACACATCTTAATGTAACCGCCGTAACCACTATAGTTCCACCTAAAATTGCCCATGGACCTGGTATTTCACCTAACATAAGAAATACCCATACAGGATTTAATATAGGCTCAATTATTGGAATTAAGACTGCCTCCATTGCTGTTACATTCTTTATAGCCATTGAGTATAAGATATAAGGAATCCCAAGCTGTACTACTCCCATTATCAGCAAAATAACCCCCCCCTTAGTAGTAAGCGCTGAACCAAACATAAATGGAATTCCGATTAATGCAGTAAGAATATTCCCGAGTAGTACTGATTCTAGAGGCGAACCATCCTTTTGCATCCTCATAAAAATCACAAGAAATCCGAAACATACTCCACTTGCAGTTGCAAGTATATTACCTATTATTCCATTCATGCTAAGATGGTCTAGAAAAAATAAAGCCATGCCTCCCAAAACTGTAAAGATTATAATCCAATCAAATACTTTTGTTTTTTCTTTTAAAAACCAAGCCCCAAAGAGTGCAACATATATAGGCGCCGTATATTGAAGTAGTATTGCATTTGCTGCGGTAGTAGTTTTATTTGCCATAACAAATAATATCACTGTTCCTGAATAAGCTAGTGCCCCACCTATCTGTGGGAAAGACCAAGTTATCTTAGGTTTTTTTATCACTATTAGTAACACAATAGATGCTATAGCACTCCTCACTCCTGCGATAGCCACAGGGTTCCACACTATTGACTTTATAAGAACTCCACCTAAACTCCATAGTGTTGCTGTTATTACAAGTAATATTATAGCTCTTGTCCTCTCTGATTTTATTTTAACAGATGATATTTCCTTAATTGGTAAATCACTGCACATCTTCTACCTCCTGCACCTTTAGTTTTTAGTTGTATTCTTATTGGTATATTGCTAAATCATCATCCTTTATATCGGAAATAAATATACATTCTGAAGCATTATTAAAAACTAACATTACTCCTAAAATCAATTATATAGTTGTATTTCTATAATTACTATATAAATCCTTTAAAAAGAAGTTTTTTTCTTTAGTCTTTGAATTAATGTCATCAACACTTCTTAACTAGAGGATTTCTTTATTCAATAAAAAAGAACCAGTTTAAAATAACACTAGTTCTTTCTACGATTCTTTATTGAATTTATATTTAATTGAATGGGATTCTAATTAATATACCTTTACTTTTATAACCGCTTTAACAATTGACTCAGGCTCAGTGCTCTCGCAGCAGGGTTTATGGCCATCGCCAGGAAAAAATATTGCAAACTCTCCAGCTTGTACTTTTAATTTCGTCCAATTTTCAACTTCATCATAAAATGATACATCCTTTTCTTCAAAAATATCTTCTACTAAGTTTAATTCCAATATATTCTTATAACCCATGACTTCCGAACCCTTTAAAACATACTGAATATCAATATACTTTTTATGTGATTCCCATTTATTTTCCTTTTCATCCCTAGAAGTATACTCTTGTATTAAAATGAATACATTATCCCCATCAATTTCATACTTTCCTTTTGGAAGTTCTTCTACATTATTTTCTTCCAAAAACTTAAATGCTTTCTTAAAACCTTCATTTAATAGTGTATATTTATTTATATTTTCTATAACATCTAAAATCATATTAGACCCCTCTTACCTAAATTATATATTGCTTTGAAAATTCCTTTGTCAATTCAAATAACTGTACTATTTCAAGACGATTTGTTTCGGTAAATTCGTCATGATTTTTAGTTCTTGTATTTATTTTTATATTCAGTCCTTCTAATTCTAAATTATATTTTGCATTTACCGGATATAATTGTTTTTCAATTAGAGAAGCTATACTTAAAAAGTTTGAGAGCTGTCTTGCTTTTTCAGGCTTAGCTGACCAATTATTAACAAGCCATTTATACAACTTAGGATGAAAATTCGCCATAATCCCACTATATCCTGCCACCCCTAATTTAAGCGTCTCTAGTAAGGTTGCTGTGTTAGCATTATATATCTTAAGTCCAGTTCCTTTTACTGCTTCTAGCTTTGCCTTTATATTTTCTATATCACAACTAGTATCCTTTAAGAAATAAAATCTACCTGTAGCAGCACACCACTTTAATAATTGTGGTGATATTATCCTTTTATAAGGAAATGGACATTCATAAAAGCCTAAAGCCACATCCACAGGTATTTCTTTCAATAGTTTTTCAAGATTACTCTTCCAAACTTCGTCAGATTCATCCTCACCAGCAAGGCGATTTGTAATTAATACTACTGCATCGACTCCAATTTCAGCCATTAAATTAATTTCTTTAACTTGATCCTCAAAGCTATCCGATGTGTGACCGGAAGCAATTACAGGCACTCTACCATTTGCTTTTTCTTTAACAAATTTTGCTACTGAGAGCTTCTCCTCAAGAGAGAGACATACCATTTCACTTGATTGGCAAACAGCAAATAGCCCATCTACATTATTTTTTATATACCATTCTACTACACTTTCAAGAGCTTCAAAATCCACCTCATTTTTTTCGGTGAAAGGAGTTAACATAGTTGGCCATACTCCACTCGGAAAATTATTATTCATTTAAGTCTACCTCCAAATTTTATTGTAATTAATCCTTAGTATTAATTGCCCAGGAAACAATTTTTTTACGTTATTCTATATTCCTCTTTTTAATTCCTTTAGTTTTTTCATTACATTATTTTCTCCACACCCAAAATAATCATGTAGCTTTTTATATTCCTCATAAAGAACTTTATATGTTACTACATTTTCACTGATAGGTTTATAAACCCCATGTTTTAACTTTGCCATATTATCTGATGCTTCATAAATACTGTCATACCCACCATTCGCTTTTCCTGCAGCTAAAGCACCGAACATAGCAGCCCCAACAGCTGGAGTCTGCACCGATTCACCTATTTTTATTTCCATACCTGTAACATCGGAATATATTTGCATTAACATCTTATTTTTTAATGAAAGTCCACCGCAAGCATAGAGTTCTTTTATCTGTATTCCTCCAACCTTAAATGCTTCAATAATTCTATTGGTACCAAAAGCAGTAGCTTCTATTAAAGCTCTATATATTTCTTCTGGCTTTGTTTGAAGGGTTAGCCCAATAATTAAGCCTGTCAAATCTGCATCCATCAAAACTGATCTACTACCATTCCACCAATCAAGAGCTAAGAGCCCATTTTCACCAGGTTTAAGCTTAGAAGCTTTTTCTTCAAGTAAATTGTGAATATTCACCTTTTTTTCTAAAGCTTCATTTTTGTAACTCTCGGGAACACAATTATCAATATACCATTCAAATATATCTCCTACTGCTGACTGTCCAGCCTCATAACCATAAAACCCTGGGACAATACCATCTTCTACCACCCCACTTACACCTTTAATTATCTTTTCTTCCTTGCTTAATACCATGTGGCAAGTAGATGTTCCCATTATCATAACCATCTTATCGGCTTCAACAACATTTAAGGCTGGTACAGCCACATGTGCATCAATATTACCTACTGCTACAGAAATTCCGGCTTTTAATCCAGTTTTTTTTGCGAATTCTTCCGTAAGTTCACCAGCTTTACTACCAATAGGATATATATTCGAGCTTAATTTTTCTTCAACCAAATTTTCAAGTCTAGGATCTAATGCCTTAAAAAATTCTTTACTTGGGAATCCATTTTGTTTATGCCAAAAATCCTTATATCCTGCAGTACAGCTATTTCTTTTTTCTTCTCCTGTAAGCTGCAGTGTTATCCAATCTGCTATTTCAATAAAGCTATGGGCAGCTTCATATATTTCCGGTGCTTCATTAAGTATTTGCCATATTTTAGGCATTAACCATTCAGAGGAAACCGTCCCTGCATAAAGATCAATAAATTTTTCTTTTCTACTATTTGCAATCTCCACGAGTTTCGTTGCTTCAGGTTGAGCTGCATGATGTTTCCAAAGCTTAACCCATGCATGAGGATTATTTTTAAATTTTTCCTCTTGGCATAAGACTTTTCCTTCTTTATTTATAGGCGCCATTGTGCATGCTGTAAAATCAACGCCTAACCCAATTATATTTTCTGGAGAAACCCCTGACTCTTCCATAACTTTTCTAATAGTATATATTAAAACTTCTATATAATTATCGGGGTTTTGTAGCGCCCAATCAGCCTTTAATTTAATATTAGTTCCTGGCAAATATTTGTCAATAACACCATCTTTATATTCCATAACACAGGTTGATACTTCATTACCTGTAGCAACTTCAACTAACACTGCACGCCCAGATTGAGTTCCAAAATCAAGGCCAATGCTATATTTCTTTGCACTCATACAAAAGTCCCCCCTTATTTCCTACCATATAATGGTCCAAAGTTTTCACATGCTCTAAAATCCGCACTTTCTTTATCCTTTGTTCCAAAAGCACCCCAAGCTGTAGGTCTAAATATTCTATCTTCACTTACATTGTGCATAGCAACTGGAATTCTAAGCATAGACGCTAAAGTAATTAAATCTGCTCCTATATGTCCAAAACTAATTGCACCATGATTTGCTCCCCAATTATTCATTACTGAATATACATCTGTAAATGCGTCTTTACCTGTAAGTATTGGTGCAAACCAAGTTGTTGGCCACGCTGGATCTGTACGTAGATTTAAGGTATTGTGTACATCTTCTTCAAGTTCAACAGTGTATCCTTCTGCAATTTGAAGTATTGGTCCGAGTCCATCAATTATATTTATTCTACACATAGTTACAGGCATGCTTCCCTCTGATACGAATTTTGAGGAATAACCGCCACCTCTAAAATATCCTCTATTAGCAGGGCACCACTCAGTAGCATCTAGACACTTCTTAACTTCGCCCTCTGTTATGTTAAAGAATTGCTTCATAGCGGGCTTTCCATTTTCTGTTTGCTTTCCTGTAGCATCTAATGTAGTAGATCCTGAATTTATAAGATGTATAATTCCATTTGCAGCAAGTCCCGTTAACTCTTTACCTGTTACTCGCTTTACAGAATCAGGACTCCAATAAGTTCTTACATCTGAGAATATCTGAGCAGTTCCTGTTAATAAGTGTCCAAGAAGCATTGAAACTCCATTTAAAGCATCATTTTCTGTAGCAACTACGAAGGCTTCTCTTATTCCATTCCAATCAAATGAAGAATTCAGTATCGCCTCCATAAAATCACCATTAGGAGAATGATCTGTCCATTGTCTCTGTCCTTGGAACCCTGATGCAATTGCATTATGTCCTTCCGCTTCTTCTTCAAATCCTAATTCTTTAAGTTTAGGATTTCCAACCATAAGATCTCTAGATATAAGTGTCATCTTTACTACTGTTTCCCAATCTTTATCTAATTCTTCTCTACTTTTTTCCATCTTGTCTGCGCTATAATAATCTTTACCTTCGCTGCAGTTTTCTTTAACCCACTTCATTGCTTTTACATATTCTTCTTTGTCATATATTTCTTCTTCTATTCTTCTTGTATATTCAGACATATCCACATATTCATTTCTCATTCCAAGATATTTTTGAAAAAAGTTAGCGTCTACTATTGAGCCTGCAATACCCATAGATACACTTCCTTGTGCTAAATAAGATTTCCCTTTCATTAAAGCAACTGAAAGTCCTGCTTTAGCAAATTGTAACAATTTTATTTTAACATCTTCAGTTATTTCAATATTATCTTTTTCTTGAACATCACGACCATAAATCCCAAAAGCAGGTATACCCTTTTGACTATGCCCAGCAAGCGCTGCTGCAAGATAAACAGCTCCTGGTCTTTCTGTTGCATTAAATCCCCATATTGCTTTTGGAGTAAGTGGATCCATATCTATAGTTTCTGATCCGTAACACCAGCAAGGAGTAACACTTATAGTAAGTCCGACACCTTCTTTTGCAAATTTTTCAGCGCATCTTGCTGCTTCAGAAACACCACCAATTGTAGAATCTGATATTACACATTCTACTACCTCACCACTTGGATACCTTAGATTTTCTTTCAACAATTTCTCCACAGACTTTGCCATGTTCATTGTTTGTTCTTCTAAAGATTCCCTGACCCCATTACGTCTTCCATCAATTATTGGTCTTATTCCAATTTTAGGTAAACTTGCATTAACTCCATTTTTCATTATAAACCCTCCTTTATAAACTAGTAGCCAAATATAATTTAACTATTTATTACATTCCAAGTAATCTAGGTAAAAATAATACAGTTTGTGGAAAAACTGTAATTACAAAAAGTACAATCAACATAGCAGCAATAGGTCCTATAATTTCCTTTACTACGTCTTTTAGTGGTGTCTCTGATATACCAGCGGTAATAAACAGTAACATACCAAAAGGTGGTGTAGACAGACCAATCATCATATTCAGAGTCACAACAACACCAAAATGTACTAAGTCTATTCCTAAAATGGATGCTATCGGAATCATAATTGGCACAAAAACCAATTGTATAGTTGATGTATCCATAAACATACCTAACAGAATAATAATAATATTTACTATAAATAAAAACATATATTTATTATCTGTAAGGCCCAAGACAAAATTTCCTACTTGTGCTGCAATTTGTTCCCTTGCTACGATATATGAAACAATAGAAGCAGCACCTATCATTAAGCTTACTGACCCAGTATCACGAATTGTCTCTTTTAAAACAATAATTAATCCTTTAAGCGTCAATGCTTTATAAGCTATAATAGATACTATAATCGCATATACTGCAGCTACTGCACCAGCTTCAGTTGGTGTCATAACTCCTGTATAAATACCTGCGAGTAAGATAACAGGTGTTAATAAAGCAGGTAAAGATTGGACTGATGTGCGTATAAGTTCTGGAAATGGAAGTTTTGCTTCCATAGGATAGTTTCTTTTTTTAGCAACAATACTTACATAGATCATTAAACCTACAGAAACTAGAAGAGCTGGTATAGTACCACCTAAAAATAATGCACCTACAGAAGTACCTGATAGCATTGCATAAATCACCAGAGGAATACTTGGAGGAAATATTGGACCAACGGTGGCAGATGCTGCAGTTATGGCACATGAAAAGCCATCATCATATCCAGCTTTTTTCATTTCACCGATTTCCATTTTACCGAGTCCTGCTGCATCGGCAATAGCCGAACCAGTCATTCCTGAAAAAATCAGCGATGCAATAATATTGACATGGCCGAGTGAACCACGCCTTCCTCCTGAGAGAGCACTTGCAAACTTAAATACCTTTTCCGTTATTTTTCCTGAATTCATAACATTAGCCGTGAATATAAACAAAGGTACAGCAATGATAACATAATTGGAATAAAAAACACTCGTTACAAAATTTGCAACAGAGCCCATATCTGTTCCACTAATAAGAAAATAAAAAGCACCTGCTGCAATCATACCTAAAGATATAGGCATTCTTAATATGAATATTAAAACAAATAAAATCAATGCCACAATTAACGCTATATTCATTTTGTACCCCTTTCATCCTTCAACTCAGGATCATATTTAGATGAGATTAATATCTTAACATCTTCTATCACTTCATTAATCGTATACATAACGATGGATATTAAGAAATAAACAAAAGGTGCAAATATCCAACTTAATTTTACTTTAAGTACGGCTGTTGACTGAAAATTCATAAATACTACATAATTTGCTGAAGGAACTATTAATAAAATAAATGATACCACAATAATTAAATTCCCAAGCAATCTTAACAAAGCAGCTTTCTTTGCGCTCAGAAGATCATATATTAGCGTAAACTTTACATGATTATCAGTTCTCATTGCATAACATGCACCTAATATTACTGTCCATGAAAACCCAATTACCGTTACTTCATAAGACCAAGTTAGTGGATAATCAAATGCGTAACGCGAAAAAATTTGAACTATAAAAACAAAGAACATAACCGCAAAAGTCAACATTGGCGTGTATACTTCAATAATATCACGTAATATGTTTATGAATTTAGATACATTTTTCATTGCTATTTCCTCCTTAACGATTATACAAACATATATGATCACTAAAGAGTCTATTTAATCTACTATTAAGATTACATCCAAATGATGAATCAACCTTCCCAGACTCCTTTAGTGATCCTACACATTATCTGACTATATTGTTTTATTAATCATTACTCTGCAGCGGCTTGAACTTTCTTAAATAAATCCATATCCCATGTTGAAGATAATTTTTTATCTGCTAAATATTTGTCTAATACCTCTTTGCTAAATACATCAATGTTAGCATTATAAACCTTTAAACCTTCACTTTTAAAGAACTCAATCAACTCTTTCTCACGTGTATTATTTAATTGATCACACAATACTCGTGCTTCTTCTGCTGCTTCCATTACTACTTTCTGTTGATCGTCATTCAATGATTTCCATTTAGCTTCATTTATTGTTGGCCAAACACTATCTACTAAGTGATTTGTAATAGAAATAGATTTCGTTACTTCATAAAATTTAGCACTTTTAACCGTTGGCAATGGATTATCTTGACCATCCACAGTACCAGATTGAAGCGCCATATATAGTTCAGTAAAGGCCAGTGGAGTTGGATTAGCACCTAGCGCTTTACCTAGGAATAACCATGCTTCCGAGTTTGGCATTCTTAGTTTAATGCCCTTTAAATCAGCTGGTGTTTTAATTTCTTTATCCTTAACTAAATTAATTTGCCTTGTACCTAAGTAAAAAGCTGATAATGGACGAATACCCTGTTCTGTTGCTACTTTTTCAAATACTTCCTTCCCAATTTCTCCATTTAATACTTTCGTCATATGATCATAACTTTTAAACATATATCCAGCACTGAACATAGATATCCATGGAGATCCTTCTGATAACCAAGGAGCTGACATATAAACAATATCCGCTTGTCCTGATTTAACAGCTGCGAGTTCTTGATCTTGTTTAAACAATGAACCTGAATCGTATGTTTTAACCTCAATTGATCCATTTGATTTTGCCTCTGCAACTTCTTTGAATTTTAACATTGCTTCATAATGTGCGTCTCCAGGTACTGCATTAACAGAAAAAACCAATGTACTTTTCTTATCAGCCTCTTTAACCGCTGTATCTTTCTTAGCGCACCCACCAGCTACCATTCCAAGCATAACCACTACCAGTAATAAACTTAATCTCTTTTTCATTATTTACCCCCCTATTTTAATTATTAATTAATTATTGTTAACCATTATTAATGGTTGCAACCTAGATTAATTTGTTTTTTTATCTCTAATTTTACTATTTTTCTATGAAATCCATAAATTCTTTAGAAAAAATCTCAAGCTCTTCTGACGTAATATCAAGTAATGGCTTTCTCATATGTCCCATGTCAATACCTTTCATCTTAAGACCTTCCTTGAAAAAGGACATGTTAGAACCAGCTTTTATTGTTTCAGCACCAAACGTTGCAATTTTTTGCATTTCGGCCGCTTCCTCATAATTACCCGCACTATATGCCTTATAAACATTGGCGAAAAGTTCTGGGAAAACACTAGAACACCCAGATACTATACCATCACATCCGATCATCAGTGATGCGAACATTAGTGTATCTGCACCCTGTACAACGGAGAAATTATTATTATTTATTCTAGTATAATGAACCGTTCTGTTCATATCAGCATAACTGTATTTGATACCTATTACATTAGGAGCTCTCTTCACTATTTTTTCTACCACTTCAGGCTTTAGGTCGTTTCCAGACAACTGGGGTATATTATATGTGTATACAGGAAAATCTTCCGGAACGCTCTTCGCAACTGCAACATAAAACTCTTCTAGCTCACGATCGCTTAGCTTAAAAAAAGCTGGCGTTACTACACCTATACCATCCGCACCAATTTCAAATGCGTGTTTTGCAAGTTCTATTGTATCTGCTTGATTCATAGCACCTACATGTATATACGCGGTCAACCTTTTGTTATTTTGTACAATAACAGTTTCTGCTACTAATTTTCTTTCTTCAACCGTCATAAGGTACATTTCACCGGTAGTACCAAGAGGATAAAGGCAGTTTACGCCTCCCTTTATTAGAAACTCAACATGATTTTTGATAGCAAATGTATCAACCTTGTCATTTTTGTCAAAGGGTGTAACCATTGCGGTTATTACACCATATAATTTTTTCATAATTAAACCTCCATCTTGTTTATAAATTTATACGTTAGATATCGATTACATGATTTAGATACTAAGCCATAGGACAAGATCATAATACGAAATAATAATGACTTTGAAATTAAAATCATTATTTAAAATTGCTGTATCTCTAAATCGTATTATAAATATGTGGTTTATATCTGTAAGACTTTTTAATTATTATAAAAAGAGAATCAAACATGTAATCGTTACCCTATAAATAATGTATCACATATACATTTTAGAATCAACACTTTTCTATATATTTTTCTTAATAATAAATTAACCATACAATAATAATATATATAAACCCCTTGAAGGCATTGAAACTCAAGTAAATTCAATTTTTACATAAAGTATAAATTTTCTATCATATTTTTTATGTAGTAATAATTTACTTGTCTATAGATTATATTCCGAATATTATGTTTTATGTAAAAAAAAATTTATTTTACATAAATTTATGAACTTTCTTACATACGAAGAGTAAATAGTCTTGATATTTATATAAATACACTATATAATGTATTTATATGTGTTATCGTATACACACAATAAATAATATGCAAAATGGGTGGTATAAAATGAGCAATAATACTATAAAAGACGTAGCTTCAAAGGCAGGCATCAGCACAGCTACCGTTTCCAGATATTTAAATAGCAGTGGATATGTAAGTAAAGAAACACAGGCAAAAATTGCTAAAGTAATCGAAGATCTTGATTTTATACCTAATCACATTGCCATAAGTTTAAAGAAAACCGAAACCAAAACAATAGGTATAGTTATTCCAGACTTATCCAATGTATCTTTTATGGATACAGTTAAAGCCATAAGTGATGTTGCTTTAGAAAATGGATATCAGTCTATAATATTGAGTAGCGATGAAGATATAGAAAAAGAGAATAAAATACTTGATGTCTTAGTATCTAAGCGTGTTGATGGTATAATTATTGTTTCGGCAGGTGATAATGGAGAAAAAATACTGAAAATTAATAACAAGAGGTTACCAATTGTATTACTAGACAGAGACGTGTGCAATATCGGTGAAGATATTATAATCGATGCTATTGTAAATAATAATTTTCGTGGTTCATATGAAATAGTTAATTATCTAATTTCTCTTGGTCACAAAAAGATCGCAATACTAACTAGTAACAAAAGCCCAAAAATGATAAATGAAAGATTAAACGGATATGTTAAAGCATTAGCAGATAATAATATGGAAACTAATTCAAGTTATATACTTTATGGAGATTCTAAGTTTGAAAGTGGATATAATCTAACTAAACAATTAATAATGCAACCATTCAAGCCTACGGCTATATTTTCCGTAAATAACATTATGGCTTTAGGATCAGTTTCCGCATTGAATGAAATGAAAATAGCAATTCCAGATAAAATGTCTATCTGCGCTTTTGGTGAATTTAAATATCATGCTGTTCTAAATCCGGACATGACTGTAGCTGACCAACAATCCTATAATGTTGGAAAAAAAGCTGCAGAAGTCTTGATAGAAAAAATACATAATTTTAAAAATTGGGTACCTAAAAAAATAGTGTTTGATGCTAAAATAATAATGAGGAACTCATGTTCAAGGCCATATTGATAAATAAAAAAAATAGTCCTCAACTCTTTCAAGGTGAGGACTATTTACTGGTTAATTCTTAAAACTATGTATAGGTGCTGGAATCCTTCCACCACGATTAATAAAATCTACACTTGAGAATTCGCTTACTTTCATAACAGGTGCGTGTCCTAAAAGTCCTCCAAATTCTACTGTATCTCCAACTTTTTTACCTGGTGCGGGTATAAGCCTTGTTGCAGTGGTTTTATTATTAATCATTCCAATTGCACACTCATCCGCAATAATTGCTGAAATCGTTTCTGCTGGTGTATCCCCTGGAATAGCAATCATATCAAGTCCTACAGAACATACACATGTCATAGCTTCAAGCTTCTCAATGTTTAAAGCTCCTCTTTCTACGGCTTCAATCATTCCTTCATCTTCGCTTACAGGTATAAATGCGCCACTGAGTCCCCCAACGCAGCCAGATGCCATTATTCCACCTTTTTTAACCGCATCATTGAGCATTGCGAGTGCACAAGTTGTTCCATGAGCTCCACACAGTTCAAGTCCCATTTCTTCAAATATTCTAGCAACACTATCACCTACAGCAGGTGTTGGTGCCAAGGATAAATCTACTATACCAAAAGGTACATTTAATCGTTTTGCAGCTTCTATTCCAACTAATTGACCCATTCTTGTTATCTTAAAAGCGGTTTTCTTAATTACTTCAGCTACAACTCCAAAATCAGCACCTCTTACTTTTTCAAGTGCAACTTTCACTGTTCCCGGCCCACTTATTCCTACATTTAAGGTACACTCTGGCTCCCCAACTCCATGAAAAGCTCCTGCCATAAATGGATTGTCATCAACTGCATTTGCAAAAACTACAAGTTTTGCGCAACCAAGTCCATCTCTATCTGCTGTTAATCTTGCAGTTTCCTTAATAATTTGACCCATTTCGCGAACTCCGTCCATATTAATTCCAGCCTTAGAACTTGCAACGCTAACAGATGAACACACTCTTTCTGTAACCCTCATAGCTTCAGGAATAGATGATATTAATCTATGATCGCCAGTAGTATATCCTTTATGAATTAAGGCAGAAAATCCTCCAATAAAGTTTACTCCGAGTTCTCTTGCAATTTTATCTAGCATTATGGCATACTCTACATAATTTTCATCTTGTGATGCTCCTGCAATCAAAGAGATTGGTGTAACTGAAATTCTTTTGTTAATTATTGGAACTCCATATTCTAGTGCTAAATCTTCTCCTACTTTAACAAGGTTTCCAGCAAGTCTCATAATCTTCTCATAAATTCTCGCTCTTGCTCTCGTGCCGTCGGAGTCACAACAATCCAGAAGAGATATCCCCATAGTAAGTGTTCTAATATCTAACTTTTCATCATCTAACATTTTTACCGTTTCCATTATTTGATTAATATTCATTTTCTACCTCCTATACGAGATGCATTGAATTAAATACATCCTCATGCTGCATTCTTATTGAAACCTTTAAAATTTTACCTTTTTCCATTAATCCCTCGTTTAGTTCCTTTAAGGAAACATTAATATCAGATAAATCCACTAGCATTACCATAGTAAAAAACTCATCCATAATAGTTTGATTAATATCTAAAATATTAGCGTTTTTTTCAAATAGTAAGTTACTTACATTTGCAATTATACCTACTTTGTCTTTTCCAATTACAGTTAAAACAGCCTTCATTTTTTCCCCTCCCTTTTTTAAATCACAAAAAAAAAGCCGAATAGATAATATTCGACCCTTGAAATCAATATTATCCCTTGTCCTTTTACCTGAGAGTTTCATTAATTTTCACTAATTTGATTAGTGGAAACTAACTTTCTCCTTCGGTGCTCAATTAGAGTCTCTCCAAGGGCTCGTCCTGTAACAGTCATCTCCATGCGGTACCTGAAAGATTTACTTCTTCGGTGTATAGATACTCTATACTCTCCTGCTACAATCATCCGAACTATTTAATTATAAATTATGACTTTCATTCTATCAGTTTTATTAACTAATTTCAAGTGCAGTCTATCTTTATTTCACAGTTTATAAATAATTTGTCTACAATGAGTACCCAAAAATATAAACTGATAATTTTTAGAGCCTAGTGCATAATAATTAAAGAATAAATTTTACACAAGGAGGCGGACATCTTAAATATTTTAATAGCAGAAGATGACCAGGATTTAAGGCAATTACTAGAATTACACCTTATAAAAGAAGGTTTTACAGTATATGATTCAGAACATGGATTAAAAGCTTTAGAGATATTTGAGATTAACGAAATAAATTTAGCTATTCTTGACGTAATGATGCCAGGGCTTGATGGTTTCAATTTGCTTAGAAAGATAAGA
>JBLHPD010000010.1:0-48650 GCA_047624165.1 Clostridium sp.
TATACAGAGTTCAGGCTTTAAACGAAGGAAAACCAGAAAAAATTGTTGAAAAAATGGTTATGGGAAGAGTAAATAAATATTATAAAGAAGTTTGTTTGCTTGAACAAATTTGGGTTAAAAATGCTGACTATACTATTACAAAATACCTTGAGGAAGAATCTAAAAAACTTGGTGCTGATATAAAAGTAACAAGATTTATAAGATTTGAAAGAGGAGAAGGTATAGAAAAGAAGGAAGAAAACTTTGCTGAAGAAGTTAAAAGACAAGTGGAAGGTAAATAATAATTGAAGGGAACACAGTGTGTTCTCTTTTTTAAAATAAGTAATACTTTAAATATGGAGGTATAGTGTTTATGGAGATTGCTAAATACAAAAGAATTATGTTAAAGATTTCTGGAGAAGCTCTAGCTGGAGCGCAAGGATTCGGAATAGATTTTGAAATTACAAATGAGATAGCACTTCAAATAAAAGAATTGGTAAAGCTCGGTGTTGAAATAGGAATAGTTGTTGGCGGTGGAAATATATGGCGTGGTAGAAGTGGCGAAGGTATGGACAGGACTACTGCAGATTATATGGGAATGATGGCCACTTGTATTAATGCATTAGCACTACAAGATTCACTAGAAAATCTAGGTGTAAATACTAGAGTACAAACTGCCATTGAAATGAAGGAAGTAGCAGAACCATTTATAAGAAGAAGAGCTATGAGACATTTGGAAAAAGGTAGAGTTGTTATATTCGCAGCTGGTACAGGCAATCCATATTTCTCAACAGACACAACAGCAGCACTTAGAGCAGCGGAAATAGAGGCAGAAGTGATTCTGCTTGCTAAAAAAGTTGATGGAGTTTATGATAAGGATCCTCATAAGTATGATGATGCAAAGAAATTTGATAAGCTAACTTATATTGATGTACTTGCAAAAGGGCTTCAAGTTATGGATTCTACTGCTACATCATTATGCATGGACAACAATATACCTATATTAGTTTTTGGACTTGATAAACCTGAAAATATAAAAAAAGCAATTTTGGGAGAAAAAATTGGTACTTTAGTATCTGCTTCTACTAAAGTAGCAGAATAATATGGAGGGAATTCTATGATTAATAAAATTATTAGTATTGCTGATGAAAAAATGAACAAATCTATTACTGTTTTAAAACATGAACTTGCAAGTATGAAAGCGGGAAGAGCAAATCCTACAATGCTAGATAGGATTCAAGTTGAATGTTATGGTAGTCTTATGCCACTCAGTCAGCTAGCAAACATTTCAGCACCAGAGGCTAGAGTGTTACTTATTCAGCCATGGGATAAATCTTCTATGAAAGATGTAGAAAAGGCTATATTAAAATCCGATTTAGGATTAAACCCATCAAATGATGGTTCTTCAATTAGATTAATTATTCCAGAGCTTACTGAAGAAACCAGAAAAAATTTGATTAAGAATGTTAAGAAAACAGGAGAAGATGTAAAAATAGCTATAAGATCTATTAGGCGTGAAGCTAATGATAAAATTAAAGCTTTGAAAAAAAGTAGCGAAGTAACAGATGATGAAGCTAAAAAATCAGAGGATATCATCCAAAAGGAAACAGATAAATTCATTAAAGAAGTAGATAAATTACTAGAAACTAAAGAAAAAGAAATAATGACAGTTTAGTTAATGATTTTAAACAGAACCTGCAGTTATGCAGGTTCTATTTAAAATTATACTATAACTAATAAAAAAGGAGAGAATTTTATTGGAAAAATTATTTGCTTTTTTTAAAAAAAATAAAGATATAGGTAATGATCCTTATTTAGATATGTTAAGAATTCCTGAGCATATTGCGATTATAATGGATGGAAATGGAAGATGGGCTAAGGGACATAAATTGCCGAGAGCACTTGGACATAAGGCAGGGGTAGAAACTATAAGAAAAATTGTAAAAGAATGTAACAAACTAGGAGTAAAATATTTAACATTATATGCATTTTCAACTGAAAATTGGAATAGACCTATACAAGAAGTGGACTCTCTAATGAAATTATTAGTAGAATATTTAAAAAATGAGTTAGAGGAATTAAACGCCAATGATGTTGTTATTAATTCTATTGGTAACATATCAAAATTACCACAGGTATGCAAAGTAGAATTAAATTCTGCTTATGAAAAAACAAAGAATAATAAGGGTTTAATTTTAAATCTAGCTTTAAATTATGGTGGAAGAAACGAAATAGTAGAGGCTGTAAAAGAAATTTCTTTAGATTTAATAAGCAATAAGATATCTAAAGATGATATAACCGAAGAGCTATTTTCGACATATATGTATACAAGAGAAATGCCAGATCCAGACCTTATAATAAGACCAAGTGGTGAATTAAGACTAAGTAATTTTTTGCTGTGGCAGAGTGCCTACTCAGAATATTGGTTTTCAGATATTAATTGGCCGGATTTTAATGAGAATGAGCTGAGAATTGCAATATCTGATTATCAAAAGAGAGACAGAAGATTTGGAAAGGTTAAATAGGGGAGAAAATTATGAATAATAGATATATAGGGGCACTTGTTCTAACTCCATTAATAATATTTTTATTTTTAGGTGGGGATTATTTAAAATATATCGTAATGGTACTATCACTTTTGGGTATGTATGAATTTTATAAAGTTTCAAGAAAAAAACATTATAAGCCAATTGGACTTATTGGATACGTTTTATGTATAGTGTATTATTTGAATATGGGGAACGATTTTTTATCAAGTTTTAATATAAATATTTTAATAGCAGCAATTTTCTTGCTATTATGTGTTCCTGTGCTTTATACAAATTATAACTTTGTCGATGTGGCCCTCACTATATTTGGTTTTTTATATGTGGCAGTATTTTTTAGTTTTATAGTGATTATAAACAATAAAATCTACGGTCAATATTTAGTATGGATTATATTTATTTGTTCATGGGTTTGTGATACATCAGCTTACTATTCTGGAAGGCTTTTAGGAAAAGGTGGTAAACATAAGCTATGCCCTAAAGTTAGCCCTAATAAAACGATTGAGGGATCGATAGGGGGACTACTTGGAAGTACTATAGGATGTACAATATATGGCTATGCTATTTCTAAATATGGTGTGCCTATAGAGTTATATCATTATGCTATAATTGGCGTTCTTTGTGGTGTTTTTGGACAATTTGGAGATTTAATTGCGTCATCTATTAAAAGGTTTGTAGGAGCTAAAGATTATAGTAGTCTTATACCAGGCCACGGCGGAATTTTAGATAGGTTTGATAGTATCTTGTTTGTGTCGGTGGTAGCATTTTATTATATTACATTTATAATAGGAATATAAAATTTTATATTAAATAAAAAACAACTTATTTGAATGTATCTTTAGTGAGGTATATTGATGAGGGTGCACGACAATACTTTGGTGTGAAATTGTTTGTACTCTATATTAATATCTACGTTGATTAATGAATATAATATCTTATAGCATTATAATTAATTTAATGAGAAAATAAAACTATCCTTTTACTATTTTAACAAAGATGCGTTTCTTACAAAGGGAATATTACATGATAATTACGGAGATAAAGTAATTGAAAATATTTACAATTGCTTTATTTTAGTAGTTAAATATGTTATATTAAATGCTGTGGAAGAATCAATTACTAAAGAAAATATGAGAGAATTCTTTAATGATTATCAAAGGACAAAAAAGAGATTTCAAGTATTTTGAACTTTGATAGCATATAAAATATAAATCATAGATATACAGGAATGGGGAGATTGCATGAAAAAAGTTACTATTTTGGGAGCTACTGGGTCAATAGGAACTCAGACTTTAGATGTTATACGAATGGATATGGACAATTTTGAAATTGTTGCAATTTCTGCTAACACTAATTGTGAAAAAATTATACCAATCATAGAGGAGTTTAAACCCAAATATGTTGCTATGATGGACGAAGAAGCTTCAGTAGAACTTAAAAAACATTTTATGATGAAAAAATATTCTACGGAAATCCTGCATGGATTGGAAGGGTTAAATTATATAAGTACACTTCCAGAAGTTGATATCGTGGTAACATCAGTTGTTGGCATGATAGGACTCGTGCCAACTCTAAAAGCCATACATTCTGGAAAAGATATTGCTTTAGCTAATAAAGAAACACTAGTTGTAGCAGGTAGCCTTATTATGGATGCTGCGAAAAAAAACAATGTAAGAATTTTACCAGTTGATTCAGAACATGGTGCGATTTTTCAATGTTTACAAGGCAATAAGTTAGAAGATGTTAATAAAATAATATTAACTGCATCAGGTGGTCCGTTTAGAGGTAAAAATAGGCAACAATTAATGGAAATTAAACCTTCAGAGGCACTTAAACACCCTAAATGGAATATGGGTAAAAAAATATCTATAGATTCATCAACGCTTATGAATAAGGGGCTAGAGGTTATAGAGGCACATTGGTTATTTGGGGTAGATTACGAAAATATTCAAGTAGTGGTTCATCCTCAAAGCATAGTACATTCTATGGTAGAGTATATAGATGGAAGTGTAATGGCACAACTGAGTTCTACTGACATGAGACTACCTATTCAATATGCTATAAACTACCCACAAAGGAATACTGCTGTTATTAATAAATTAGATTTCTATAATATGGGCAATTTGACGTTTGAAAAACCTGATATTGACACGTTCAAATGTCTTAAATTTGCCTACATAGCAGGGAAAATGGGTGGGAATATGCCTGCTATAATGAATGCTGCTAATGAAGTAGCTGTTGAATTATTTTTAGATTGTAAAATTAAGTATCTTGAAATAGAGGATATTATAGAAAAATGCATGAATAAATTCGAGCATTTTATTAATCCTAATATAGAAGAAATTTTAGAAATTGACTTAAAGGTAAGAGAATATATAAGAAATAATTATGGTGAAAGATAGGAAGGAGAATTATTATGAGTAGTATTATAACAAATATACCATATTTTATAATGGCTATATTAGCATTTAGTCTTCTGATTATAATACATGAATTAGGTCATTTTATGTTAGCTAAACTAAATGGGGTAAAAGTTCATGAATTTTCACTCGGAATGGGACCAAAACTTTTTGGAATTAAAGGAAAGGAAACAGAGTATTTGATTAAAGCATTTCCTATTGGTGGGTATGTTAAGATGGAAGGTGAAGATGAAGGAAGTAATGATCCAAGAGCTTTCAATAATAAAACTGCACTTCAAAAACTAAGCATAGTTTCTGCGGGTGCAATTATGAATATAATATTAGCAGTGGTTTTATTTGCTATTATAGGCGCTGCGACAGGCAAAATAGTGCCTATAATAGGGGAAATAGTCCCGAGTGGTGCGGCTATGAAGGCTGGTATGCAAGTTGGAGACAAGATTACTAAGGTTAATAAAGTTAGTATAGACAAATGGGAGCAATTTATAAATGAAATTGGTATCTCTAAAGGGGAAAATATAAATATTGAAATAGTGAGAAATTCAAAGGTGAAAACATTTTCCTTGAAGCCTATTAAAAATGTAGAAGCAAATAGATTTATGGTAGGAATAGGTGGCACACTTGAAAAATTGAACTTTGGCGAAGTCGTAAGTTATGGATTTACACAAACTATTAGTACAGCAAAACTAATCTTCGAATTTTTGGGGACCTTATTTCACGGGAAAGTTTCTGTTAACGATGTAGGCGGACCAATAAGTATAATAAGAATTTCAACAATGGCTGCACAAACTGGAATAATAAATTTAATGATGTTAACAGCAATGCTTAGTGTGCAACTAGGAATATTGAATATAATACCTTTTCCAGCACTAGATGGAGGATGGATTCTTATATTGTTATTTGAAATAATATCAGGTAAGAAATTAGATGATAAGAAAGTTGGATTTGTAAATTATATTGGATTTATGATTTTAATGGCATTTATGGTGTTAGTAGTCGTTAAGGATATAGTTAGTCCAATGAAATTCTAGGAGATGAACACTATGAAATTAAAAGAAACAAGGAAAATTAAAATTGGTAATATATATATAGGTGGAGATTCATTGGTAACAGTGCAGTCAATGACAAGTACAGATACAAGAGATGTGGAGGCTACGGTAAATCAAATTCTTCAGTTAGAAAAGGCAGGTTGCGACATTGTACGATGTGCAGTGCCAGATATGCTAGCAGCTGAGGCTATTAAAGATATCGTGAAAAGAATCCACATGCCTCTAGTTGCTGATATTCATTTTGATTACCGGTTAGCTTTAAAATCTATTGAGAATGGGATATCAAAATTAAGAATTAATCCAGGTAATATTGGAAGCACTGATAAAATAAAATTAGTTGCAGACGCAGCTAAAGTTAAGGGTATTCCCATTAGAATTGGTGTAAATTCAGGATCACTAGAAAAAGATATTCTCCAAAAATATGGCCATGTATGTGCGCAGGCGTTAGTTGAAAGTGCATTAAGGCATGTTGAAATATTAGAAAGTTTAGATTTTTATGATATAGTTATTTCTATAAAATCTTCTGATGTAGTAATGATGATTGAAAGTTATAAATTAATATCAAGTAAAGTAGATTATCCACTACACCTCGGTGTAACTGAGGCTGGAACTACATGGCGAGGAACAATTAAATCAAGTGTAGGCATTGGAGCACTTTTGTCTTGCGGCATTGGAGATACTATAAGGGTATCTCTAACGGGAGAGGTGGTAGATGAGGTTAAAGTTGGCATAGAAATTCTGAAATCATTAGGTTATAGAGAGGATGGAGTTAAATTCGTATCATGCCCAACTTGTGGCAGAACTCAAATTAATCTTATTAAAATTGCAAATGAAGTAGAAAAAAGATTAGAATTTTGTAAAAAAAATATAAAGATTGCAATAATGGGATGCGTAGTTAATGGACCAGGTGAAGCAAGAGAAGCTGATATTGGCATCGCTGGCGGTAATGGGGTTGGTCTTATATTTAAAAAGGGCGAAATAATTAAAACCGTTAAGGAAGAAGATTTAGTGGAAGAACTGCTTCGGGAGATAGAGAAACTATAAAATGCCTTATCAGGAGGAATACTAATGAATGTCAGTTTAGCTGAGATGCTTAAAAGTGAACTTAATTTAAATGAAGAAACATTAGAAAATGATATTAAGGTGATAAGAGTTCAATACCTTAAAAAAAGCAATAAATTAAGGGTGCTTATAAAATCGTTTGATGATATTAATGATAATAAAAAGCTACTAATCAAAAATATAATTTCAAAGCGATTATGTAGTTCTAGTGATATAAATCTAAATGATATACAGTTGGTTTGTTACAAGGATGTATCAGACGCTACTATAGAAGATGTAAAGGATAAGTTTTGGCTTGATGTGGTAAATGTAATAGCAACCTCACAACCCTCAAGTAAGGATAGTCTACTTAAATCTTCTAGGATAATTGAAAATGGAATGCTTAAAATACAGTGCGGTAATGATTTTATGTGCAAAATATTAAGGGATAAAAACATAGAATTTCTTATAAAAAATACCATAAATGATATGTTTGGAATTAATTCAGGAGTTAAATTAGAACATAACAGTGAGCTTTCTACTGTAGACTATTTTGCTAAAAAAGAAAAAGAAAATGAAGTTATAATAAAGGAGATTATTAGTAATATTAATACTGAAAAGAAAGATAAACCTCAAAGTAATAATGAAAGTAATGATAAAACAAATAAATATACAAGACCAGGCTATAGAAAAGATGAAGCGGCTGATGAGAACACTATAATGGGAAGAAATATAAAAGGTGAGACTATTGAAATAAGCGAGATAGATGAAGCTTCAGGAATAGTAAGCATCTGTGGAGATATTTTTAAAATAAAAATTATTGAAACAAAAACTGGCAGAATTATTATTACATTTTATATTACAGATTATTTAAGTTCAATTACTGTGAAATGTTTTCCAAAACCTAAAGATGTAGAAAAGATAATGGACGAAATTAAAGTAGGACTTTACTGTAAGGTGCGTGGAGAGGCAAGCTACGATACCTATGCAAGAGAAGTTGTTGTAATGGCAAGGGATATAGTAAAGCTTAAAAAAATAGAGAGAATGGATACTGCTGTTGAGAAAAGAGTTGAACTTCATCTGCATACACAAATGAGTGCTATGGATGGTATAAGTCCAGCATCTAAACTTGTTGAAAGAGCCGCTAGTTGGGGACATAGTGCAGTAGCTATAACTGATCACGGTGTTGTCCAAGCTTTTCCAGAAGCTATGGATGCTGCTAAAAAGCATAAAATAAAGGTTATATATGGTGTAGAGGGTTATCTAGTAGATGATGGTAAGCCTATAACTATCAATAACCATAATGAAAATATAGATTCTTGTTTTGTAGTTTTTGATTTAGAAACAACAGGGCTTTCAAGTGAAAATGATAGAATAACTGAAATTGGCGCAGTCAAAATTGAAAATGGAAAAATAGTAGGTAGATTTAATGAATTTGTAAATCCGGGAATAGACATACCATATAAAATTACAGAACTAACTGGAATTACAAATGATATGGTGGCAGGCGCTGCATCTATTGAAGAAATACTTCCTAAGTTTTTAGATTTTGCAAGTGGTAGTGTGGTGGTAGCCCATAATGCTGAATTTGATGCATCTTTTATCAAGAAAAATTCTGATAGGCTGAATTTGAGGTTTGACAATGCAATTTTGGATACAATTCCTTTAGCTAAATATTTACTCGCAGATCTTAAAACATTTAAGTTAAATGTAATAGCTAAGCATTTAGGTATAACCCTTGAAAATCATCATAGAGCTGTAGATGATGCTAAAGCTACTGCGGAAATATTATTGCATTGTTTTGGACTGCTTAAAGAAAAAAATATTTTAGATTTAGATACTTTAAATAAAGAGTTTTTAGGTGACTTTAATGTAAAAAAAGCAAACACCTATCATGTGATTATTTTAGTTAAGAATCTCGTAGGACTTAAAAATTTGTATAAGCTTATTTCATTTTCTAATTTAGATCATTTTCATAGAAGACCAAGACTTCCTAAAACCTTAGTAGAAAAATATAGAGATGGTCTTATAGTTGGATCTGCCTGCGAAGCTGGGCAAGTATATAAAGAAGTGCTTCAAGGAAAATCTGAAGAAGAACTTAAAAAAATCATAGAATTCTATGATTATTTAGAAATACAACCTCTTCTAAACAATAAATTTATGATTAAAAATGGTACTGTAAAAGATGAAAATGAATTAATGAATATTAATAGAAAAATATGTGATTTGGGAGAAAAAAATAATTTACCAGTAGTGGCTACAGGGGATGTACATTTTTTAGACCCTTCTGATGAAGTTTTCAGGAAAATATTAATGGCTGGTAAAGGTTTTTCGGATGCCGATGATCAACCTCCACTATATTTTAAAACTACTACAGAAATGTTAAAAGAGTTTATATATTTAGGTGATAAAAAATGTAGAGAAGTTGTAATTTATAACCCAAATAAAATAGCAGATATGATAGAGGTTATAAAACCAATACCTGATGGGACGTTTACACCTAAAATACCAGGTGCAGAAGAAGAAATCCGAAAAATGACAATGGATAAGGTTCATTCTATATATGGAGAGGTATTACCTGAGGTAGTTGAAAAAAGATTGAATAAGGAATTAAACTCTATTATAAATAATGGATATGCTGTACTTTACTTAATAGCTGAAAAATTAGTAGCAAAATCACTTGCAGACGGTTATTTAGTAGGATCGAGAGGCTCAGTTGGATCTTCTTTTGCAGCTAACATGTCTAATATAACAGAAGTGAATGGTTTGCCGCCTCATTATGTATGTCCGAACTGCAAAAAGAGTGAATTCTTTTTAGATGGATCTATTGGTTCAGGTGCTGATTTGCCTGATAAAGAGTGTCCGAGTTGTGGTACCTTATATGTGAAAGATGGCCATGATATTCCATTCGAAACTTTTTTAGGATTTGAAGGAGATAAAGAGCCTGATATAGATTTGAATTTTTCAGGTGACAATCAAGCGGATATACATAGGTATACAGAGGTATTGTTTGGTAAGGGCCATACTTTTAAGGCAGGGACAATTGGAACAATTGCTGACAAAACTGCTTATGGTTATGTTAAAAAATATTTAGGTGAAAAAAATATTATGGTTCCACAAGCTGAAATAGATAGGCTAGTACTTGGATGTACTGGTGTAAAGCGGACATCCGGTCAGCATCCAGGTGGGATAATGGTTGTCCCAAGTGATAATGAAATATATAATTTTTGCCCAGTGCAACACCCTGCTGATGATCCAAATTCAGATATTATTACAACGCATTTTGATTATCATTCCATAAGTGGTAGGCTACTAAAACTTGATATACTTGGACATGATGATCCTACAATGCTTAGGATGCTTCAAGATTTAACAGGACTCGACCCTATAACTATTCCACTCTCAGATGATAAGGTTATAAGTTTATTTACGTCACCTGCGGCCCTTGGACTCACCATTAAGGAATTGGGTTGTGAAGTTGGAAGTTACGGCGTACCAGAGTTTGGTACAAAATTTGTTAGACAAATGCTTTTAGACACTCAGCCTAAATCTTTTTCGGACCTAGTTAGAATATCTGGACTATCTCATGGTACGGATGTTTGGATTAATAATGCGCAATATTATATTAAAGAAGGATTTACGACACTTAAAGATTGTATTTCTACAAGAGATGATATAATGGTTTATCTAATGCAAAAAGAGCTACCACCTAAGACTGCTTTTACTATAATGGAAAAAGTAAGAAAAGGTAAGGGACTCACAGAAGATGATGAGCAAGTAATGAGGGAACATGATGTGCCAGATTGGTATATCGGCTCATGTAAAAAGATTAAGTATATGTTTCCTAAAGGCCACGCAGTTGCATATGTAATGATGGCTGTTAGAATAGCATATTATAAGGTTTATTATCCAAAAGAATACTATTCTACATTCTTTACTATAAGAGCAGATGACTTTGATGCAAATTTAATTGTAAAAGGTGAGAGTGCTATAAAAGTTAAAATGGATGAGTTAACAGCTCTGGGTAAAGATATAGGTATGAAAGAAAAAGGTCTTCTTACAGCACTTGAGTTATCTTATGAAATGTATAAAAGAGGGATAAAATTATTAAATGTAGATCTTTATGAGTCTGAGGCAGTTAAATTTAAAGTTGAGAATGACTCAATAAGACCTCCGTTAAGCGGTCTTGAAGGTGTAGGTGAAAATGCTGCTAAAAGTATAGTTCTGTCAAGGTCTCAAGGTGAGTTTATATCAAAAGAAGATCTGAGAATTCGATGTAAAATTTCCAAAACTGTTATTCAGTCATTAGATAATCATGGATGCTTGAAAGGGCTCCCTGAGACAAACCAGCTGTCGTTTTTTTAGGGAAATGCAATTAACCCTTGAAATAGCTAATTTTATATGATAGAATGGTATATAGTAGTTATCTGTGATAACTTTATTGTAAGAGAGTAGGCCAGTCCTACTCTCTATTTATTGAAACGCAACTCATGGTTGCGTTTTAATTATAATAATATGATTAATTATGTTAATAAATGTATAAAATATTAGTAAAAGGAGGGTGTTAAATGAAAAATAATACCTTGTTGCAAAAACTTAGAAAAATAACTCAGCCAATAATAGAAAAAAACAATTGCGAATTATATCATTTAGAGTATGTAAAAGAAGCAGGAGAAAATTTTCTGAGAATTTATATAGATAGTTCTAATGGAATATCTTTAGAAGATTGTGAAAAAATAAGTAGAGCCACTAGTGAAATATTAGATGTAGAAGACCCGATAACTGACAGTTACTGTTTAGAAGTCTCGTCTCCAGGAATTGAGAGAATTTTATATGATGACAGTCATCTGGAAAAATACATAGACCAGAATATTCTAGTTAATTTGAATAGTCTATATGAGGGAAAGAAAAAACTTGAGGGCAATTTATTAGGATTTTCTGATATGCAAATAGAAATTCAATATGATGGGAATAATATATCTGTCCCTAGAGAAAATATTTCCATTGTGAGTTTGAAACCAGTGCTGTAAGGAGGAAGTTAAAATGAATCAGGAATTTATTGAAGCATTGAGAGAAATTGTAGACCAAAAAGGAATCAGTGAAGATTTGCTGTTTCAAACTATTGAAGATGCATTAGTTGCGGCATATAAGAAAAATTATTTATCTAATAATAGCCAAAATGTAAAAGTAACAATGAATAGAGAAACAGGTGAAATACATGTTTATGGGCAAAAAACAGTTGTAGAAGAAGTAGTTGAGGATGTTACTGAAATATCACTAGAAGAAGCTAAAGAATATAGTCCTAAATATCAAATTAATGATATCGTTGATATTGAAGTTACTCCAAGAAAATTTGGAAGAATAGCGGCGCAATCCGCAAAACAAGTGGTTATTCAAAGAATAAAAGAAGCAGAAAGAAATATCATCTACAACGAATTTATAACCAAAGAATTTGATATAATTACAGGTAGTGTTATAAGAAAAGATAGAGGAAATGTGTTTATAGATTTAGGGAAAATTGAAGCTGTGCTTGGAGCAAATGAGCAAATGCCCGGCGAGGAATATAATTTTAATGAAAAATTAAAACTATATATTGTTGAGGTTAAAAATACTACTAAAGGTGCTCAAGTAGGAGTATCAAGAACTCATCCAGGTCTTGTAAAACGGTTATTTGAACTAGAGGTACCAGAAGTTTTTGGTGGAATTGTTGAAATAAAAAGTATTTCAAGAGAAGCAGGATCAAGAACTAAGATTGCAGTATATTCAAATGATGAGAATGTTGATGCTATGGGAGCTTGTGTTGGACCCAAAGGGACTAGAGTTCAGAATATAGTTAATGAATTAAGAAATGAGAAAATTGATATCATTAAGTGGAGCAAGAAATCTGAAGAGTATATTTCAAACGCTTTAAGTCCTGCAAAGGTATTGGATGTAGTAGTTGAAGAAGCTTCTAAATCTGCAAAGGTAATAGTGGAAGATAATCAATTATCACTCGCTATTGGAAAAGAAGGTCAAAATGTACGACTAGCAGCAAGACTCACAGGTTGGAAAATTGACATTAAAAGTAGAACTCAGGCCCAATATAAGATGGAAGAAATTGAAATTGTTGAAAATAAAGTAATTGAAACCATTACTGAAGAGTAGGTGATATCTTTATGAAAGTTAAAAAAATACCTCAGCGCATGTGTACAGGTTGTATGGAAATGAAATGTAAAAAAGAATTATTGCGTATAGTTCGTAGTAAAGAAGGAGAAATCTCTATAGATTTAACAGGGAAAAAACCGGGTAGAGGTGCATATATCTGTAAGAACATAGAATGCTTTGAAAAATCTTTTAAGACAAAAAGATTAGAGCGGAATTTAGGCGGAAAAATAAGTGAAGAAATTTCTGGTATACTAAAAGGCGAAATAGACCTTACGGACGAGGTTAATCATGAATAATAAATTTTTTCAATTTTTAGGCTTAACTAAAAAGGCAGGCAAACTTATTGAAGGTTATAACCAATGTGAAGATGCGCTCTCACATGGAAGAGGAACTCTTATAATTTTGTCACAAGAGAGCTCAACAAATACTAAGGATAAATTTAAAAGATTAGCAAGTAAAAAGGGTATACCTCTTATAGAAGGAGTATCTAATGAGACTTTAGGTAACAGCCTAGGCAGAGAAGTGATTAATGTTTTGTGTGTAAATGATAAAAAAATGAGCAATAAGCTATTGAGTTTATGGAATGAAAATAATATAAATACTGTAAATGGCGAAAATGATGTAAATGATGAATAAATTAAATTTCGGGGGTGAATGATTTGGCAAAAGTCAGAATATATGAATTAGCAAAAGAGTTAGAAGTGTCAAGTAAAGAATTAATAAATGTACTATTCGAAGAGTTTAGTATAAAGGCCAAAAATCATATGAGTGTGATTGAGGAAGAAGATGCTGAGTTAATAAAGGAACTTTATAGTGATGAAAATTCAGGACTTAAAGATGATAAAAATGAAACAGTAGAACACTATGAAAACTTAGCTAATGAGGATGCTAACAAGGTTGTTATTAGAAAAAGAGGTAGAAAAGGTAGAGACGAATTAGGAAATGGAAATAATAGTGTTGAAGCAATAGATGATGAAGTTGTAGTTATAAAAAGTACTATTACAGTTAAAGATTTAGCTGACACGCTAAAGAGACCTTCAGTTGAAGTTATAAAACAACTTATTTTCATAGGAGTTATGGCTGGAATGAATCAAGAAATTGATTTTGCTACAGCTGAAAAGGTAATAGAAAAATATGGTGCACTTGCAGTACTCAAGGAAGATGAAGAAGGCAAAATAGCTGACGATGAAGAAGTTGAAGACAATGACGTGGAAGTGGACACAGATAAAAAACCAGCTGTTGTTACAGTTATGGGTCACGTTGACCATGGTAAGACTTCACTGCTTGACTGTATTAGAAAATCTAAGGTTACAGAAACAGAAGCTGGAGGAATTACGCAACATATAGGTGCATATACTGTTAATATTAATGGAGAAAAGATTACATTTTTAGATACACCTGGTCATGAAGCGTTTACAGCGATGAGATCAAGAGGTGCTCAAATAACAGATATAGTTATACTTGTTGTAGCTGCAGATGATGGTATTATGCCACAAACTGAAGAAGCTATAAATCATTGTAAGGCTGCTAAGGTACCAATGATAGTGGCTATAAACAAGATGGATAGACCAGGAGCTAATGTAGATAAAGTTAAGCAAGAATTAACAGAACATGGACTTGTATCAGAAGATTGGGGTGGAGATACAATTTGTGTTCCAGTATCAGCGCATACTAAAGAAGGTATTGATACTTTGCTAGAAATGGTACTCATAACAGCAGAAATGTTAGAGCTAAAGGCAAATGCTGGTAGAAGCGCAAAAGGAACTGTAATAGAAGCAAAACTTGACAAAGGTAGAGGACCTCTTGCTACACTACTAGTACAGAATGGTACGCTAAACACTGGAGATTCTATAATAGTTGGTTCAACTTATGGAAGAATAAGAGCAATGTTTGATGATAAGGGTAATAAAATAAACACTGCAGGACCTTCTATACCAGTAGAAATACTTGGATTATCTGAAGTGCCAGCGGCTGGAGATAGATTTAATGTAGTTAAGGATGAGAAAACTGCAAGAAATATGGCCGAAGCTAGAAAATCAAAATTAAGAGAAGAACATTTTGAATCTAGTAATAGAGTTTCCATGGAAAACTTATATAGTCAAATACAAGAAGGATCGGTTAAAGAACTTGGGGTGATTGTTAAAGCTGATGTTGCAGGGTCTGTAGAGGCTGTAAGACAATCATTAGAAAAGTTATCTACTGAAAATGTTAAAGTTAGGGTTATTCATTCCGGAGTTGGGGCTATAACAGAAACAGATGTTGTTCTTGCAGCAGCTTCAAATGCAATAATTATAGGATTTAATGTAAGGCCAGATAATAATGCTGTGACCATCGGAGAAAAAGAGAAGGTAGAAATTAAAACTTATAGAATAATTTATGATGCTCTTGATGATATAAAAGCTGCAATGGTTGGTATGCTAGATCCTGTATATAAAGAAGTTGTTTTAGGTAGAGTAGAAATAAGACAAATATATAAAGTTTCGAATGTAGGAACAATAGCTGGGTCTTATGTATTAAACGGTAAAATCACAAGAAGTAGTAGTATAAGAGTGCTTAGAAATGGAATAGTAATAACGGAATCAACGTTAGCTTCTTTAAAGAGATTTAAAGATGATGCAAAAGAGGTTGCAGCTGGATATGAATGTGGATTAAGTGTAGAAAAATTCAATGATATTAAAGAAGGCGACATTCTTGAAGCATTCATTATGGAAGAAGTTAAACCAAAATTAATATAAGTATAAGGAGTAGTGGGTTGTATGGTTAGTTATAGAAATGATAGAATAAATGAAGAAATTAAAAAGGATGTAAGCAATACAATTCAAAACAAAATAAAGGATCCAAGATTAAGTGCTATGGTTAGTGTTACAAAAGTAGACACAACAAAAGACCTAAGCTATACGAAAATTTATGTTAGCATATTTGGTGACAAAAATGCTAAGAAAGAAACACTTCAAGCACTTAAAAGTTCAACTAGTCTTATTAGAAAAGAAATAGGGAGTCATGTTAAACTAAGGCATGTTCCTCAAGTTATCATAGAGATAGATGAAACTATAGAACGTGCAATACATTTAGAAAGTATTTTTCATCAAATAAAGGAAAAAGAAAAAAGTGAAGAAGATGTAGTTGAAGAAGATAGCAATAAAGATGGTAGCGATGAAGATTAATGATATTGTTAACAGAATAAAGCTATTTAAAAAAATTGCTATAACTTTTCATACTTCACCAGATGGTGATTCAATTGGTAGCGCATTAGCTCTACTTATTGGGCTTCGAAAATTAAACAAGGAAGTATATATAATTTCAAAAGAAGTTATTCCCCAAACTTTTCTATTTTTACCATGCTCAAATGAAATAAGTGGTGAAACAAGTCAGCCATTAGATGATACAGAGTGTGTAATAGTGTTAGATTGTGGTGATTTTAAAAGAATTAATGCGAATTTATGCATGCAAAATCGGAAATTCGAATTAATTAATATGGATCATCATTTATCTAATGATTTATATGGAGATTTAAATTATGTTGACACAAGAGCTTCTGCAGTTGGGGAAATTGTGCATGAAGTGCTTGGTCTTCTCCATGTACCACTCGACAAAGAAATAAGTACATGTTTGTACACTTCGCTTCTTACAGATACTGGATCATTTAGACATTCTAGTACCACGGCAGTAACTCATGGTATAGCAGGTGAACTAATTAATACTGGCATAGAGTTTAGTAATATCCATAGAATAGTTTTCGAAAATAAAAAATTTGAAAAGGTAAAATTTTGTGGAGAAGTTATCAGTAATATGACGGTTGAACTCCATGGTAAAGTCTGTATTATGTACATATCTAAAGAAGCGATTAATAAATATAAGTTGGCATCCATAGATACATCGGATGTTATTACTTTTGGTGATTCAATAGATACCGTTGAAGTTACTATTCTTATAAAAGAAGCTGAAAATGGTGTTAAAGTAAGTTTAAGATCTAAATCTTTAATAGATGTTAGCAAAATAGCAGAAGGTTTTAAAGGTGGCGGTCATATTAGAGCTGCAGGTTTTTATGCAGAAGCGAATTTTGATGATACTAAAGTTAAATTGATGGAAATTTTAGAAAAAGAGTTGATGAGATGAATGGTATATTAAATATATATAAACCTACAGGTATTACTTCTTTTGATGTAGTACGAAGAATAAGAAAAATAAGCAATGTAAAAAAAGTAGGCCACGCTGGCACTCTAGACCCGGAAGCTAGTGGGGTTTTACCTGTTTGTATAGGAAAAGCAACAAAAGCTATTGATTATATAATGGGAGACTTTAAAATCTATGAGGCGCAGTTAAAGCTCGGAGTTACTACGGATACTTATGATAGAGAAGGCAAGATTTTAAGTGAAAATGAAGTAACTGCAAGTGATGATGAAATTACGCATGTTATTAATTCTTTTATTGGAGAAATAAAACAAATTCCGCCTATGTACTCCGCTCTGAAGGTTAATGGAAAAAAACTTTATGAACTCGCAAGGGCTGGAATAGAAATAGAAAGAGAAGCAAGACCTATAGTAATTTATGGAATAGATATTATGGACATTAAGGTTCCTTACGTAAAGTTTAGGGTGAAATGCTCTAAGGGTACATATATTAGGAGTCTATGTTATGACATTGGAGAACTATTAAAATGTGGTGGTATGATGTGGAACTTACAAAGAACCGCTACAGGGCAATTTCATATTGAAGATGCTATAAGTATTGATGATTTAAATAATGAAAATATAAATAAACACATTATGCCTATAGAAAAGATTTTTGAAAAGAATACTAAAATTACCATAGAGGATAGATTTGTTAAGTTCTTACTAAATGGTGTTGTAGTAAAGGATAAAGCATTAACTTGTAAGTTTGAGTTTGATACTATGTATAGTATATATAATAATGATAATGATTTTATTGGAATTGCAGATAGAAGTAATGATGGTGTTAGGTTAATAAAATCATTTATATAGGAGCATATTAAAAATGTTAGTTATAAAAGATAATTTTAAAACAAAACTTGAATATCCAACGTATATTGCACTCGGAAGTTTTGATGGTCTTCATTTAGGACATATGTCTCTTATAAATAAAACAGTAGAATTAGCAAAGAATAATAGTGCTAAAAGCATGATTTGTACTTTTAAAAATCATCCTTTATCTGTTATAAACCAAGAAATCTGCCCAAAACTCATAATGGATAATGACACTAAAATAAATTTATTAGAAAATACAGGTATTGATATTGTTAATCTAGTAAGTTTTGATAAAGAGTTTATGAAGCTAACTCCTGAAGAATTTATAAAAAATATGGTGAATTTCTATAATGCAGAGGGAATAGTTGTTGGGTTCAATTATAGATTTGGTTATAAAAACTTAGGTGATGTAGAAATGCTCCAAAAATATAGTAGTATATTAGGATATAAGCTATATGTTTGTGAAGCTATCACTACTAATCATGAAATTGTAAGTAGCTCAAAAATACGACATCTCATAGCTGAGGGTAATATCACTAAAGCAAATGAGCTTTTAGGAAGGCCTCACACTACTATTGGGAAAGTAATTAAGGGCAAACAACTTGGTAGAAGTATTGGATTTCCAACTGTAAATTTAAATTATAATAAGAAATATATTCTTCCTAAGGGTGGGGTATACTATACTGTGGTTGAATATGATAATCACACTTATAAAGCTATAACCAATATAGGGTATAATCCCACGGTACAAGGTGGAAAGTTATCAGTGGAAACTCATATTTTAAACTTTGATAAACAAATATATGATGAAGTAGTTAAAATTTATTTTATAAATAGAATAAGAGATGAAGTAAAATTTAATACCATTGATGAACTAAAAAAGCAACTTTTAAAGGATAAAGCGTATGCTTTTAGGAAAAAAGAATATGATTTTAAGAAAAAAATAGAAAAATAAGCTTTAAGATGTAAAAAATAATTTACAATTTAATCTTAGTTTGTTATAATTGATTTGAACCTTATGCTAAGTTCACCGAATAACCAACGGTGTACTTGGAATATGGGGATTATATTCGGAGGTGTTGTAAAATGCAAAAGGTTACAAAACAAGAAATAATGATTAAACATGCGAGACATGAAGGAGATACAGGTTCTCCAGAAGTGCAAATCGCACTACTTACTGAAAGAATTTTAGAATTAACTGAACACTTGAAAATTCATAAAAAGGACCACCATTCAAGAAGAGGTCTACTAATGATGGTTGGACAAAGAAAAGGAATGATAGGTTACTTAAAGAATCAAGATATAGAAAGATATCGTTCAATTCTTGCAGAATTAGGTTTAAGGAAATAATTCAGAGCGGCTTAGCCGCTCTATTATTTTAAGTAATAGTAAAAATATATATACAATAAGATTAATAAAATATGTATATTAACTAATAATATTAGTGTAAATTGAAGGGAGGAAAATATATGATTCATATTATGGAAACTACTGTAGCAGGTAGAAATCTTAAAGTTGAATACGGTAAGGTTGGAATGCTATCAAACTGTGCAATATTCATGAGTTATGGAGAAACAATAGTTATGGTTAACGCAAATGCATCAGAAAAACCAAGGGACGGTATTGATTTTTTTCCACTAAGTGTAGAATATGAAGAAAGACTTTATTCTGTTGGTAAAATTCCTGGTGGTTTTATAAAGAGAGAAGCGAGACCATCAGAAAGAGCAATCTTAACAGCAAGGGGTATTGATAGACCACTAAGGCCTCTATTTCCTAAAGGTTATAAAAATGATGTGCAAATTGTATGTACTGTATTATCAGTTGAACAAGATAACTCCCCTGAGATACTTGCTATGAACGCAGCATCACTAGCATTATGCATATCAAGTATACCTTTTACTGATGCTGTTGCAACGGTTTCAGTGGGCTTAATTGACGGTAAATTCATACTCAGTCCTACTGTAGAAGAGAGAACTGCTAGTTCTATGAATCTTACAGTTTGTGCAACAAAAGACAATGTTACAATGATTGAAGCCAGTGGAGATGAAATACCGGAAGATGTAATGATAAACGCAATTGACTTTGCTTTTGAAGCATGTAAAAAAATTGTGGCTTTCCAAGAAGCAGCTGTGGCGAAATTTGGAAAAGAAAAAAACATCCCTAAAATTGATAAAATAGATGAAGCACTCCAAAGCGAAGTTAAAGAATTCTCATTTGAAATGTTTAAGACAGCAATGTACATAATGGATAAAGATGAGAGAAATGTAAAAGTAGATGAAATAAAACAAAAAATAAGTGCTGAATTTAATGAAAAATATGCAGAAAAAAAATCAGATATAGGTGAAGTTGTATATGGTATCCAAAAGGAAATAGTTAGAAATATGATGCTTAATGAAAATAGAAGACCGGATGGAAGAGCTTTTGATGAGGTTAGACCAATAAGTTGTGAAGTAGGTGTACTTCCACGAACTCATGGAACAGGTCTTTTTACAAGAGGACTTACTCAAGTAATGGGAGTTGCTACACTTGGAGCATTAAAAGAAGCACAGATATTAGACGGAATAAGTGTTGAAGATACTAAAAGATATATGCATCATTATAATTTTCCAGCTTATAGCGTAGGAGAAACTAAGCCAATGCGAGGACCTGGCAGACGTGAAATTGGTCATGGAGCATTAGCAGAAAAAGCAGTAGAACCACTTTTACCATCTATAGAAGAATTTCCATATGCTATTAGAGTTGTATCAGAAGTATTAAGTTCTAATGGTTCAACATCTCAAGCAAGTGTAAGTGCAAGTGTTTTGGCACTACTAGATGCAGGTGTTCCACTTAAGAGACCGGCGGCAGGTATTGCAATGGGTTTGATTACAAACGCTGACTTATCTAAAGAAAAAGTATTAACTGATATTCAAGGCATAGAAGATTTCTTTGGTGATATGGACTTTAAAGTTGCCGGAACGGAGAAAGGCATTACAGCTATACAAGTTGATACAAAGCTTCATGGTTTATCTAAATATTGCATTAAAACTGCAATTATAGATGCAAAAGTGGCTAGACTTCATATAATAGCTAAAATGAATCAATGTATTGAAGGACCAAGAAGTGAAATGTCACCTTATGCTCCTAGAATGTACATACTAAATGTAGAGCCTGACAAGATTCGCGACGTAATAGGTAAAGGCGGAGTAACTATAAAGAGAATTATAGCAGAAACTGGTGTTAAAATAGATACTAGTGATGATGGTAAAATTGTAATTATGTCTAATGATGGCGTTAGTGCAAATAAAGCAGTTAAAATCATAGAAGAACTAACTAAATCAGTTAAGGTAGGAGAAATATATTTAGGAAAAGTAACAAAAATAGCTGCTTTTGGATGCTTTGTTGAGATACTTCCTAATAAAGAAGGCCTAGTGCATATATCTAAACTTGATTTTGCTAGAGTAAATAAAGTAGAAGATATTGTATCAGTTGGTGATGAAATATTAGTAAAAGTAATGGAAATAGACAATCAAGGAAGAGTAAATCTTTCAAGAAGAGATGCTATGAAAGATAGTGAAAATGAAAAAAAAGACAATGAAAAAAAAGACAATTAATAATAGAAGGGCTTAGATGCCTTTTTATTTTTTTTAATAATATTGCCCTAATATGCACATAGTAAATATAAATTCTCATTAAGGAGAGGCGCATATGTATAATTTGTTTAAGTTAGATAATGGATTAAGAGTTGTAGTTGAAAACATTGAATATGTAAATTCTGTTAGTGTAGGTTTGTGGGTGGAAAATGGTTCTAGAAATGAAGGCATAACTAGCAGTGGAATATCACATTTTATTGAACACATGCTTTTCAAAGGAACACCTAGTAGAACAGCAAAACAAATTGCAGAAGCTATTGAAGACGTGGGTGGCCAAATAAACGCATTTACAGGAAGGGAAGCTACATGTTTTTATATAAAAGCATTAGATACACATTTAGAATTATCGCTTGATATTCTGTCAGATATGCTTTTCAATAGTGATTTTTCAGAAGATGAAATTGAAAAAGAAAAAGGTGTAATTGTTGAAGAAATAAATATGAGTGAAGATTCACCTGAGGATGTCTTAGCAGATTTACATACAAAAGCAATTTGGAATACAGATTCTATTTCACTACCTATTTTAGGAACTATGAATACTGTAAAATCTTTTAGTAGAAAAATGATAATAGAATATAAAGATTCGTACTATATACCAGAAAACTCAGTTATATCTATATCTGGTAAATTTGACATGAAAAATATAGAATCACTCGTGCAAAAGTACTTTGGTAAATGGAATTGTAAAAATAAAAATATTACTAATTATACTAGTCCTGAAATATTTAAGCACCATTATTTTAGAAAAAAAGATATTGAACAACTACATATAAGCCTTGGAATTCCTGGCATAGAGCTTGGAAATGATGATACCTATACTTTAATATTACTAAGCAATATATTAGGTGGGGGAGCGTCATCACGATTGTTTCAAAAGGTTCGTGAAGAATTAGGTGTATGTTACTCAATATATTCTTATATATCAGCGTTTAAAAATACAGGAATTATAAGCATTTATGCGGGGCTAAATCCAATGTACGCGGAAGTGGCTATTGATTCAATAAAAGAAGAGGTAAGTAAATTTGCTAGATTAGGAATTGATAGTGAAAAATTAAACAAAGCTAAAGAACAGTTAAAAGGTAGTTATATTCTAGGTCTTGAAAGCACAAGCAGTAGAATGTTTAGTAATGGGAGATCTGTCATGTTTTTAAACAAAATAAATACGCCTAAAGATGTTCTACGAAAAATTAATGAAATAGATATGTCAAGGGTAAACGCTGTAATGGAAAAGACTTTTAAAAACGGAATAATAAATTCTGCTTATGTAGGCAAAGAAAAAGAGATGCTTAAAAAAGTTTTTAAAGGTAATATTGTTTCTATGGATAAGTAAATTTATTTGAAAGTATATGGAAATTATGCATAACTCCTTAATATATTCCATAGTATTTTAGTGGCATGAAAATAAATAGATAAGGTTAGGTTAGACGCGACTAGAATAGGCACGTCTAGAATAGGTGAGTATACTGAATTGCTATTTATTTGAAAGTTTCTTTAATAGAATTGTTAAGGAGGGTGTTTTATGGAAGATAATATAAAACTGTATAGTGAAATGGAAAGATATGAAATTATCAATATAAATGATGGTGATAAATATAGCAATTTAGGTAGTAATGATGTAGTTATTGATGAAAATGGTATTTTAAAATTTTTAATTATAAATGAAGGTAGCTCTAAATTTAGTTTTTTTCACAATAATGAAATCATTGAAATACCTTGGGAATATGTTAAAAAAATAGGTTCTAGAACTATAATAATTGATGTTGATAACGAATTTTTGAAAAAATCTCATATTTAACGACATTTCAACTTTGAAAAAGATGATTACAACTTTGAAAAAGATGATTAATTTGGGAGGACATAAATGAAAATATTAGTGCAAAAGTTTGGAGGTACATCTGTATCTACAGGGGAAAAAAGAAAGTTTGTAGCATGCAAAGTAATAAACGCAAAGGCTGAGGGTTATTTCCCTGTGGTAGTAGTATCTGCCATGGGAAGAAAAGGAGAACCTTACGCTACAGACACATTGTTATCACTTATAGATGAAAATTTTAAAGTCGAAAATCCATTAGCAATAGATTTACTAATGAGTTGTGGTGAAACTATAAGTACTGTAATAATGTGTAATGAATTAAACAATAATGGTATTAATGCTGTGCCTTTAACTGGCGGACAAGCAGGTATAGTTACAGATTCTAATTATACAAATGCAGCAATACTCAATGTGGATACAAAAAAAATATTGGATATTCTGGAAAAGGGGAAAATTCCTGTAGTAGCAGGATTTCAGGGCATGGATGAAAAGGGCTATATTACGACCATAGGAAGAGGTGGGAGTGATGTTACTGCTGCTACACTGGGAGCGGCACTTAATGCAGTAGAGACTCAAATATACACTGATGTAGATGGAATTATGACAGCGGATCCAAGAATAGTTTCGGAGGCTAGCTTAATAAAAAAAATAAGCTATGGTGAAATCTTTCAATTTGCAGATCAAGGAGCAAAGGTAATACACCCAAGGGCAGTCGAAATATCTAGAAAATATAATATACCACTAGTAATAAAAAATACTATGAACAATTGTGATGGGACAGTAATTAGTAATTTCGTAGATGAGGCATATGAAAATATTATTACTGGTATTACACATATGAATAATAGAGTTCAAATAAAAATATGTAAAAATTTAGGATCTAGCTACGATGATCTCTTTGATATTTTAGCTGAAAACCAAATAAGCATAGATCTCATAAACGTTTTTCCTAAAGAAAAAATATTTACTATTGATGAAAAGGACTTTATTAAATTTGAGAATTTAATAAAGGAACTTGATATGTCATATTCTTTTGTGAAGGATTGTAGTAAACTTTCAATTATAGGCTCGAAAATGAGAGGTATACCTGGTGTTATGGCGAGAATACTTAAGTCGTTAACTAGAGAAAATATTGAAGTTCTGCAAACGGCAGATTCACATATGACTATATGGTGTCTTGTAGAAACAGTATATGTTGAAAAAGCAATTAATGCACTGCACAGGGAATTTAAATTAGGATAGAAAATGTATATAGTTTCACTTAATGCACAAAATAAAGTGGATTAGGAGGAATGCAAATGTCAAAAGCTGAAAAAAACAAAGAATGTACGGAAAAAGAAAGTGCTGTGGAAACTCAAATCGAAAATATCAAAGAGCTGGGAGCAACTAATATTCCAATACAGGACGATAAAATTCAAATTTTGTCTATCATAGGTCAAATAGAAGGACACACGATGTTATCTCCTCAAACAAAAACTACCAAGTATGAACATGTTATTCCACAGCTAATTGCTATGGAAAGGGATGAAAAAGTAAAAGGTATTCTTATAGTGCTAAATACCGTTGGAGGGGATGTGGAAGCAGGCCTTGCAATAGCAGAGATGATTAGAAGCCTTAGTAAACCAACTGTATCACTTGTAATAGGAGGAGGGCATTCAATTGGGATACCACTTGCAACAGCTGCGATATATTCATTCATTTCCCCATCTGCAACTATGATAATTCATCCTATAAGAATGAATGGTCTGATAATAGGGGTTCCTCAAACTTTTGAGTATTTTAATAAAATGCAAGAGAGAATAACTGAATTTATTATTAGAACCTCCCGTATTGATAAGGAAACTGTAAATAGATTAATGCTTCAAACTGATGAGCTTTTGAATGATATGGGTACTATACTTATCGGAAAACAAGCGGTTGATAATGGATTGATAGATGAGGTTGGTGGCATTAGTGAAGCCTTATCAAAATTAAACGAAATGATAGATAAGGTGTAAAAATAGATATAAATAGGTCATTATGACCTATTTATATCTATTTTATTGACATTTTACCATGACCATTAGAATATGATAAATTATTTCTATAGAATTACTTTGAATTTCATTTATAAATCTATTAAAAGTTAGAGGAGATTTGTATATTTTGTAGAAATATTAAGAGTGGAGGTGTTACTTTGGCAAGAAAAAAAACTAAATCTAAAGTTGTGAGTAGTGTAGATCCTAATAGTGAGATTTTCGGAATTATTTTAATAACAATAGGCGTATTAATTTTATTTAGCATATTCGGAGCTATATTTTCAGGTTCCAATTCTATATCGGGTACGATTGGCAATTTTATTAATCGTGTACTTTTTGCAATCTTAGGTGTGGGTGCATATCTTTCGCCGCTCTTGATAATATTTATTGGGATTTGTTACATTGTTAAGAAAGGTAAGAAAGGTAAGATAAATTTCAGTAAGAAGTTTTATGGAATAATACTTTTTATAACTAATACATTACTATTTATACAAATGTTATCTTTAAATAAGTATTATACTAAAGGAGAGTTTTGGATCGGAACAAATAAGATATACAATTCAGTAAGTGTATTTCATGGGGGCATTATTAGTTATTCAATCGATGTACCTATGTATACATTATTTGGTGCTGTAGGAAGTTATATAATTTTCATTGCTATTTATGTGATATGTTTAATTTTAATTTTAAACATATCGCTCCGTGATACCTGGATTCATCTAAAGGGAAAATTTATGATTAAAAAGACTTCTAGGGAGAATGAAAGTAAAGAGTTATGTGTAGCTAGTAATGATAAACAAGAAAAATTAACAACTCCCGATGAAGAAAAAAATAAATTCATTAAAGCTATTAGCAATAAAATTAAGATAATTGATTTTATAAAATCAAATGAAGTTGATGCTGAAGTGGTTAACCAAGAAGAAACTGTTAATAATATTAAGACTAGTAATGAAAGAGGATCAAAAGAAAGTAACATAAATAATTCTATCAAACAAGAATTAGAACAAGAAATTCAATTAAATAGTGCAAGTACAAAGCCAAATTATAAATATCAATATCCTACTGTAGAATTACTAAATGAAAATACTACTTTAAAAATGAATAAAAACGATAAAAAAGAATTACTTAACAATGCAAATAAGCTACAAGAAACATTAAGTAGTTTCGGAGTTGAAGCAAAAGTTATTCAAGTTACAAAAGGACCTTCAGTGACAAGATTTGAGCTTCAACCAAATGCCGGTGTTAAGGTTAGTAAAATTGTGAATTTAGCAGATGATATTGCACTAAACTTAGCTTCGTCAGGGGTAAGAATAGAAGCACCAATACCTGGTAAGGCAGCTGTTGGGATAGAAGTACCAAACAAAGATTTAAGCGCAGTATACTTAAGAGAGGTAATAGAGTCTAATGAATTTTCAGCTACAAATAAAAATTTATCTTTTAGTTTAGGAAAAGATATAGGAGGTAATTGTGTTGTTTCAGACTTAACGAAAATGCCACATTTGCTGGTAGCTGGGGCTACAGGCTCTGGTAAGAGCGTTTGTATAAATTCATTAATAATAAGCTTACTTTACAAATATTCTCCAGAGGATGTTAAGCTCTTATTAATTGACCCTAAGGTGGTTGAATTAAATATTTATAATGGAATACCTCATCTATTGATACCAGTTGTAACAGACCCCAAAAAATCTGCAGGTGCTTTAAATTGGGCTGTAAATGAGATGTCAAGAAGATACAAGAGTTTCGCTGAAAATAATGTGCGAAGTATTGAAGGATATAATGAATTAGTTAATAAAGGCATGGTTAAAAATAAATTACCTTGGATTGTTATTATAATTGATGAGTTAGCAGATTTGATGACGGTTTGTGCTAATGATGTAGAAGAATACATTGGAAGGCTCGCACAAATGGCAAGAGCGGCGGGAATGCATTTAGTAATCGCGACGCAAAGGCCTTCAGTGGATGTTATTACCGGCGTTATAAAGGCTAATATACCTTCAAGGATATCATTTGCAGTTTCAAGTCAAATAGATTCAAGAACAATTTTGGACTCTGCTGGTGCAGAGAAATTACTTGGTAAAGGTGACATGCTCTTTTACCCGGTTGGAGAACCTAAACCAATTAGAATACAAGGAGCCTTTGTATCAGAAGAAGAAGTTGAACGAGTGGTTAATTTTATAAAAAATCAGAAAACAGAACTAAGCTATGAAAAAGAAATAATAGACGAAATAGAAGGTAGCTTGAGTAATAAGGAACATGTTGATGATATTGATGAGTTATTAAATGAAGCAATTAGAATAGTAGTAGAAAATGGTCAAGCATCCACTTCCTTGTTGCAACGTAAGCTAAAAATAGGGTATAATAGAGCAGCAAGAATTATTGAACAAATGGAGGAGCGTAGAATCATTTCAGGTAGAAATGGAAGCAAACCTAGAGAAATATTAATAAGCGATAGTGAATTAAAGGATTAATGCAATAAATTTCTGTAAGAATAATTGCAAATACCCTTGTTTAATTTGCAAATCACATTTACAATAATTTATATGTACAAACGTAGGAGGATAATTAGTGGAAAAATTAAAAGTTGGAGTTGTAAATTTAGGTTGTGATAAAAATAGAATTGATAGTGAGATTATAATAGGCAGTTTAAGTGAAAAATATGATATGACAAATGATCCTAAACTAGCAGATATAATTTTAGTGAATACTTGTGGATTCATAGAATCTTCAAAACAAGAATCAATAGACACTATTTTAGAAATGTCAAAATACAAAGAAAAATATAATTGCTCAGTATTAATTGCAACAGGCTGTCTTACTCAGCGTTATGGCGCGGAACTTCTTGAATTAATGCCAGAACTTGATATTATGCTAGGAGTTAACGACTATAACAAGTTACTGAGTAGTATAGAAGAGGTGCTTTCTAAAAATATTAAAGTACAACATTGTAGTTATAGTGATGAAAATATCAATGAAGGGAAAAGAGTATTAACTACAGGAATCTACTCTGCTTATGTTAGAATATCTGAGGGTTGTGATAGTGCTTGTGCATATTGTGCAATACCCAATATTAGGGGGAAATATAGAAGCAGAAAGATGGAAAACATAGTACAAGAGGCTAAGGACTTAAGTGAACATGGCTGCAAGGAAATTATTTTAGTAGCTCAAGATACCACTAGATATGGAATAGATTTGTATGGTGAAAAAAACCTACATAAGTTGATAAACAAAATTTCTGAAATAAGTGGAATTGAATGGATTAGAGTGCTATACTGCTACGCTGAAGAAATTACGGATGAAATTATTAGCGAAATAGCAACAAACGACAAAGTTTGCAAATACGTAGATATACCAATTCAACATATAAGTGATGAAATTCTTAAATCCATGAGAAGAAAAGGAAGAAAGAATGTTATAACAGAAAACATAAATAAGATGAGAAGAAACATCAATGGATTAAACCTAAGAACTTCATTAATTGTTGGATTTCCAGGAGAAACACAGGGAAATTTTGAAGAATTGAAACAGTTTATTAAGGAAATTAAATTTGATAAATTGGGAGTATTTAAGTATTCAATGGAAGATGGTACTATCGCGGCAGAAATGAAAAATCAAATTGATGAAGAAGTAAAAGTAAAACGTGAAGAAGAATTAATGTTGATACAACAAAGTATATCGAAAGAATTAAATAGTAAAAAGTTAAACAAAATTTACAAAGTTTTAGTGGAAGGCTTTAATGGTGAAAATTACTTTGGTAGGAGTTATGAAATGGCACCGGAAGTTGATGGGATTATTTTGTTTGATTCAGATAAAGTTTGTAATATTGGAGAATTCGTGAAGGTAAAAGTAACTAAGACTTTAGAATATGATTTAATAGGAGTTGTGTGGCATGAATCTTGCGAATAAACTTACCATGATGAGGATTTTTTTGGTGCCTATATTTTTAATATTTATGGCAGTTCAAGGTATACCATATGGAAAAGAGTTGGCTACGGCTATTTTCATATTAGCGTCTCTTACAGATAAATTAGATGGCTATATAGCTAGAAGTAGAAATCAAATAACTAATTTTGGTAAGTTTATGGATCCTTTAGCAGATAAACTATTAGTCACTGCTGCACTTGTTTCACTAGTAGAGCTTCATATTGTACCTAGTTGGGTAGCCATGATTATAATTGCTAGAGAATTCGCAGTCTCAGGACTTCGAACAATAGCTGCATCTGAAGGGAAAGTAATTGCAGCTAGCTATTGGGGAAAAATAAAAACAGTTATTCAAATAGTAGCTATAATTACAGCATTGTTAAATTTATCTTATGTAAATCCATTTTTAAATATTTTGACTAATATATTTATGGCTGTTGCTGTAATTATTACAGTAATATCAGGTGTTGATTATTTTGTGAAAAATAAAGGCGCGATTAGAATAGATAAGTGATTAAATTTTTAGAGTATGTTAATAATACAAATAGAAGAGTTCCTACAGACAAATGACAACATAGACAAAAGGTGGGAATATATATTTTGTATATTGACCATGCATTACAAATGGTGTATACTTAATTTAGAACAAATGTTCGTTAAAAAAGGATGGTGAACCCGAAGGGGAAATTTATGAATAATGAAAAATTAAAAGCACTAGAAATAGCAATGGGTCAAATAGAAAAGCAATTCGGTAAAGGTTCTATAATGAAACTTGGAGAAGACAGTAAATTAAATATAGATGCTATTTCCACTGGTTGTTTAGGTCTCGACATAGGACTAGGTATAGGTGGTGTACCTAGAGGAAGAATGATTGAAATTTTTGGACCAGAATCTTCAGGTAAAACTACAATTGCACTTCATATAGCTGCACAAGCACAGAAAAATGGTGGTACTGCTGCATTTATAGATGTAGAGCATGCATTAGATCCTGTATATGCTAAAGCACTAGGAATTGATATAGATGATTTAATAGTTTCTCAGCCAGATACTGGTGAGCAAGCTTTAGAGATTACAGAGGCATTAGTTCGCTCAGGAGCCATTGATGTTATTGTTTTGGATTCAGTAGCGGCATTAGTACCTAAAGCTGAAATTGAAGGCGAAATGGGAGACTCTCATGTAGGACTGCAAGCAAGACTTATGTCTCAAGCTTTAAGAAAACTTGCTGGATCTATAAATAAGTCAAAATGTGTTCTTGTGTTTATAAATCAATTAAGAGAAAAAGTTGGAGTAATGTTTGGGAATCCAGAAGTAACTCCAGGTGGTAGAGCATTAAAATTTTATGCTTCTGTTAGATTAGATATTAGAAAAATAGATACAATTAAACAAGGCGACGAATTTATGGGAAATAGAACAAGAGTAAAAATAGTTAAAAATAAAGTAGCTCCTCCATTTAAAAAGGCTGAATTTGATATTATGTATGGTCATGGCATATCAAGAGAGGGAGATATTTTAGATATAGGAGTTGCAGAAGAAATTGTACAAAAAAGTGGTGCATGGTTTTCCTATGGAGATGCACGTCTTGGACAAGGAAGAGAAAATGCAAAGCAATACTTTAAAGAAAACCCTCTAGTAATGCTCGAAATAGAAACTAAGATCAGAGAAAAATATAATTTGCCGTTGTACAAAGATTCCGAAGATAATAAAAAAGAAGTTAGTAAAAAAGAAGCATAAAAGCAAGTATTACTTGCTTTTTTCTTTAATTAATTATTATTATGATATTAGATATATGTTTCATATGCCTAACTATTATATAATACTAAAAGTAAATAATTTACTTACAAATTATTTATATGTTATAAATAATTTGCTTATAAAATATTTATATGTCATAAATAATTTATTTAAATGTTATAATCTTGACATTAATTGAAAAGTAATATAAAATAAATACAAATACTGGTTTAGCATATTAAAATTGTTACCAAATTGAATAAATATAGCACCTTTTCTAGCTTTCATGTTTACTCTTAATAGATTTGAAAATAAGCAAAGGAGGTGTTGATAATCAATGAGTATTCAAACAATACTCATAATAGCTTGCGCTATTGTGATTGTTTTAGTAGGTATTTTTGTTGCAATTTATTGGAGAAAAAATATATCTCAAGCAAATATTTCTGGGGCTGAAAAAGAAGCTAAAAAAATTCTCGACGAAAGTGTAAAAGATGCCGAATCGAAAAAGAAAGAAGCTATTTTAGAGGCTAAAGAAGAAGTTCACAGACTTAGGACTGATTTAGAAAAAGAATCAAGAGAAAGACGTAATGAAGTTCAAAGGTTAGAAAGAAGAAACATCCAAAGAGAGGAATCTTTAGATAAAAAAAGTGACGTGCTCGAGAGAAAAGAAGAAAATATTAATAAAAAGCAACAAGAAATTGAGATGTTAGAAGCAAGTATACAAGATTTATACACAAAGCAAAGGGAAGAATTAGAAAGACTATCAGGATTAACAGCTGATGAAGCTAAACAAGTTTTGTTAGATGAAATTAGAAAAGAAATAAAACACGACGCTGCAATTATGATTAAGGAAATTGAAACTAAAGCAAAAGAGGAAGCAGATAAAAAAGCAAGAGAAATTATTACTTATGCTATTCAAAGATGTGCAGCTGATCATGTTGCAGAAACAACAGTTCATGTGGTTTCACTTCCTAATGATGAGATGAAAGGAAGAATAATAGGTAGAGAGGGTAGAAATATTCGAACTCTAGAAACTCTTACAGGCGTAGATTTAATAATAGATGATACTCCTGAAGCAGTAATTCTTTCAGCATTTGATCCTATAAGGCGTGAAGTTGCTAGAATAGCACTTGAAAAGCTAATAGTTGATGGGAGAATTCATCCTGCTAGAATTGAAGAAATGGTAGAAAAAGCTAAAAAAGAAGTTGATAGCGATATAAGAGAAGAAGGAGAACAAGCAACTTTTGAAACGGGAGTACACGGTCTTCATTCGGAAATTATCAGATTACTTGGAAGACTTAAATACAGAACTAGTTATGGACAAAACGTATTAAAGCATTCTATAGAAGTTTCATATTTAGCTGGACTTATGGCATCTGAACTTGGAATTGACCCAACCCTGGCTAAAAGATGTGGACTGCTTCATGATATAGGTAAAGCCGTAGACCATGAAGTTGAAGGACCACATGCTCTTATAGGCGCAGAAATAGCTAAAAAACATCATGAATTACCTAGTGTAGTAAATGCTATTGCAGCACATCACGGTGATGTTGAATTACAATCTCTTGAAGCAATACTCGTTCAAGCAGCCGATGCTATATCTGCTGCAAGACCAGGTGCAAGAAGAGAAACATTGGAAGCTTACATTAAAAGATTGGAAAAATTAGAAGAAATTGCGAATTCATATGAAGGTGTAGAAAAATCTTATGCTATTCAAGCTGGAAGAGAAGTTCGAATTATGATTAAGCCAGAAATAATAGATGATGCTGGTGCTGTTGAAATGGCAAGAAATTTGGTTAAAAGAATTGAAAATGAATTAGAATACCCAGGCCAAATTAAAGTGAATGTAATAAGAGAGACTCGAGCGATTGATTATGCTAAATAAACCAATATAATATTAAATCCTCTTAAAATTTAGAGTTTTTCCAAATTTTAAGAGGATTTTTTTTGTATTTGTAGAATAGTACAAATATAGAAATTAAATGTACTATTAGGAGGTTTAATATGGAAGTATTAAAAGTCTCAGCAAAATCAAGCGCCAATTCAGTAGCAGGAGCATTAGCAGCAGTTCTTAGAGAAAGAGGCATAGCAGAAATGCAAGCAATAGGTGCTGGCGCAATTAATCAAGCCGTTAAGGCTATTGCTATAGCAAGAGGTTTTGTTGCACCAAGTGGTGTTGATTTAGTTTGCATACCTGCTTTTACAGATATTATAATAGATGGTGAGGAAAAAACAGCAATTAAGTTAATAGTTAAACCTAGATAATACGTATATAATTGCTTGTGGGACAGCCCGTTAATTTTTTAAAATAAATTTAATAATTCAATTGTCCAATTTAAATGGAACTAATATAAGAATGTACAAAAAAATACATATTGGAGGTAAGAAAAATGATTTTATCTAAAAAAGCGGAACAAATAGCACCATCTTTAACATTAGATATAACAGCAAAAGCTAAAAAAATGAAGGCTGAAGGAATAGATGTCATAGGATTTGGGGCTGGTGAACCTGATTTTAATACACCGAAAAATATTCAAGATGTAGCAATTAAAGCAATTCAAGAAGGAAAGACCAAATATACTCCTGCTTCAGGAATTATTGAGCTAAAACAAGCAATAATTAATAAATTAAATAAAGAAAATGACTTAACTTATGTGCCTTCCCAAATTATAGTTTCAACTGGAGCAAAACAATGCTTAGCGAATGTCTTTCAGGCTATTTTAAATCCGGGAGACCAAGTTTTAATTGCAGTTCCTTATTGGGTAAGTTATCCAGAATTAATTAAATTAGCGGACGGAGAACCTGTTTATGTAGAAACAGAAGAAATTAATGCATTTAAGTTAACCATCGAAAGCCTTAATGGTGCATTAACTTCTAAATCTAAAGCAATAGTAGTAAATAGTCCGAATAACCCTACAGGAACAGTATATTCAAAGGAAGAACTTACAAAAATTGCTGAGTTTGCAAAAGTGAACAACTTAATTATAATATCAGACGAAATTTATGAGAAATTATTATATGGAAGTAATGGTCATATTAGTATAGCAAGTATTTCTGAGGATGCTTATAATAGAACTATTGTAATTAATGGTGTTTCTAAAGCGTATGCAATGACAGGATGGAGAATTGGGTATGCTGCTGGTAGCACAGAGATAGTGAAATTAATGACGAACATTCAAAGTCATACTACGTCTAACCCTAACTCAATTGCTCAATATGCATCAGTTGAAGCTTTGAATGGTCAGCAGGCTGATGTAATCAAAATGATTGAACAATTTAAGATAAGGCGAGATTACATGGTGGAAAGAATTAATAATATTAATAATTTATCTTGTATGAAACCTGAAGGTGCTTTTTATGTTATGGTTAATATAGGCAATATTTTAAATAAATCTATAGACGGAAAAGTTATAAGTGATTCAATTGTTTTTTCAGAGCTTTTACTTAAAAAAGAAAAAGTTGCTGTTGTACCAGGTATAGCATTTGGAGTAGATAATTTTGTTAGACTCTCATATGCTACTTCGATGGAAAATATAAAAAATGGACTTGATAGAATAGCAAAGTTTACTCAGAATATTTAAAATTGATTTACAGACTTTTTAGTGATATTATAATGTTATGAGTTAATAGTAAACTGTTATATATTAGCTCATACTATTATTAAAGTATTGAGGTGAAGTGAATTGGTAACAAAAGAAGTTATGGTTAGTAATCCTAAAGGATTACATGCAAGGCCAGCTACATTATTAGTAAGAAAAGCTGCTTCTTTCAAATCAGATATAGGTATAGAATATATGGGTAAAAAGGCTAACATTAAGAGCTTAATAGGTATTTTATCTCTAGGAGTTGGCCCTAATAACATTGTAAACGTTATAGCTAATGGTGTTGATGAGAAATTAGCATTAGAACAAATAGTAAACTTAATAATATCTCTAGAAGAATGATTATAGTGTGTAAATTTAGGAAAGCTGCTAACTTACTGTTTGCAGCTTTTTTAAATTTATATAAATCGAAATAATAAGGAGAATATATGTGCTAAACAATCTTATAGAATTAAATTGTAATTCTGATGTGGTAATAGACAATAAACACTTTATATTATACTTTCTTGAGATTAAATCTAGGAAAAGCATTTATACTTCTAAAAGCTATGAACGCGATATAAAAGATTTTTTTTGTGTGAAATTTATTTCTGATATCACCATAGAAGATATTAAAAAGGTGTCTATAATACATACACAAAATTTTATAATGAAATTAATGGACAAAAATATGTCATCTGCTACTATAAATAGAAAAATATCATCATTAAGTGCTCTCTATAAATGGTTATTAAAATACCAAGACAATTCTACAGGTGTTCAAATAATTAAGTATAATCCTTTTGGAAATCTAAAAGAAGAAAAACCGGTTATAAATAATAAGGAAACAGAATTTCTAACAAAAGAAGAGTGTAAAGTTTTATTAGATAGTATAGATACATCCACTATTTTAGGTTATAGAAATAAAACTATATTAGTACTCGCTTTAACCACTGCATTAAGAAAATCAGAGATTATAAATATTAAAATAAAGCATATTACTTCGTACACTGGTTATGATGTAGTAAGAGTAAGACGAAAAGGCGGTAAGGATGATATAGTAAAACTTCAGAAAAGCGTTCTTGCTATGATTAATGAATATATTCTGCTCACTAAAAGAAATAAGCTAGCAAGTGCTGAGGAGTATTTATTTGTTGGTCACGGAGCTAACAGAAATAATAAAGAAAAATTAGATGCAAGCACTTTAAATTATATGATCAAAAAAGTATGCAAAAATGCAGGTATAGATAAAGAGTTGCAAGTCCATTCTACTAGGCATACAGCTATTACATTAGCAATTTTAGCAGGAGCAACAGCAGAGAAAGTAAGGGATTTTGCGGGTCATAAAAATTTAGCTACTACGAATAGATATATTCACTCAGTAGATAAGTTGAAAAATAATGCTGGAGATTTAATTGATGTATTTTAAACATTAAAAGACCTAAATTTAAAATTAGTCATTATTTGAGGCTAAAATATTACTAGGAGGAAGACATGAAAATAGGATATGCATGCATACCACTTACAACAAATGCAAGAACAAATAGAAGATTAACACTTAAAAATTTTTCTGAAAATATGTTTTTAGAGATATTAGAGCAAAATTTAATAGATCTAAGAGCAATACTCGCGAATAATGAAAAATATAATATAAAGTTATTTAGGATAAGTTCAGATATAGTGCCCCTGGGAAGCCACAGTATTAATGAAATTCAGTGGCATAAATATTTTAAAAATGAATTAAATGAGATAGGTGAATATATAAAAAAATGTGGAATGAGGGTTTCTATGCACCCAGGGCAGTATACAGTACTCAATGCAGAAAAAGAAGAGATTGTAGCAAAAGCAATTATCGATTTAGAATATCACGCTAGATTCCTTGATTCCCTAGGTATTGACTCAAGCAATAAGATAATACTTCATATTGGTGGAGGGTATGGTGATAAGAGTTCTGCTATAAATAGGTTTATTGAAAATTTTAACAGATTGTCGCCATCCGTGAAGGATAGGCTTGTAATTGAAAATGATGGAAAAATATTTAATATTGATAACGTACTTTTTGTAAGTAAGCAAATTAATATACCCGTAATATTTGATAACCTTCACCATCAGTGCAATCATGAAATGGAGGTGCCAATAAAAGAAATAATGAAAGAGGTAGCTAAAACATGGCAAGAAAAAGATGGTAGCATAAAAGTTCATTATAGTCAGCAAAATTTACATAAACAGATAGGGGCACATTCCAATACTATATTAATTAAAAGCTTTTTAGAATACTATGAAGAAGTTAAAGAGTTTAATATTGATATCATGCTAGAGGTTAAAGATAAGGATATTTCAGCTATAAAATGCAATCTCATAATTGATAACATAAATAATAAATCAAAGTCGAATGTTATAGAAAAGCAGTGGGCAAAATATAAATATGTACTTATGGAAAGAAATTATAAATATTACAAAGAGTGTAGTAAACTTGTAAAAGAAAATTGTACTATTGAGGAATTCTACAAATATACGGATGGAATAATAAATTTTGATGTAGAGAATGGAAGTTTTATAAATACTGCAGAACATGTTTGGGGGTATGTCAAAGATTATGCATCTGATAGAGAACAAATGCATTTTAAAAAACTTATATTAGATATAGAACATAAAGAAAAGGTTAAGATCTATTTGAGAAAATTATGTGATAAGTATAATGCTGAATATATACTTAAATCCTATTATTTTTACTATTGATCCTATGAACATTTATAAACAGGAAAAGATGGGTGCTGAAAATTATTTTAGCACCCATCTTTTCCTGTTTATAAAGTTAAGAATATTTATGGTTGTTTAATATTAGTTACCATATCTAATATTATGTAAACTAAATTTATAATGTAAACTAAAATTATAACTAATGCTTTGAAATAAAAGGACGTCGTTGCAAAATAGAATTTAAAAATAAAAAATTATATATACTTTCAATGTTAAGTTATGTATGGTGTATAATTGTATTGGGAAATTTGAAGAAAATAATAGTATGGTAGTGGGGGAATTTATAAATGTCACACAATATTGAAATAATCAGAAAAAAACAACATAAAACAAGTGAATGGTCTGGTGGTACAACAACTGAACTTTATATTTATCCAAAAGATTCTTTATATGGTGACCGAAATTTTAAATGGAGGTTGAGTTCTGCGAACGTTGAAGTAGAACAATCTACATTCACATCGCTTAAAGGTATAGATAGGCTTATTATGATTATAGAAGGGGAAATACTTCTTGAACATGAAGGACATCATAATGCTGTGTTAAAAGCATTCGAACAGGATAGCTTTAGTGGGGAGTGGGAAACAACAAGTTTTGGTAAAGTAATAGATTTTAATTTAATGATGGCGCAAGGCTATAGGGGAAAACTAGAAGCAATTTCAGTTAATGGAGGAGAGTTTAAAGATATATTGTTGTTACACAATAATATAAATGATATGGAATATCAAATAACAGAAGCATTTTACATAGTGAAGGGTGATGTAAAAATAACTTTTGGAGCAAAGGATAAAATCGATCTTAGTGAAGGTGACTTAGTATTAGTGACTAGAATAGATAAAGAAAACACTACAAACTTTAAGATCTATAGTAGCAGCCAAGAAGAATCTAAAATTATAAGAGCTTCAATATTTTATTAAGAATAATTTTCAGATAAAGTCCTCCACTGATTTTGGTGGAGGGTATTACAAATTTTGAATTGCAGAGTGTTTGATAAGTTGATAAATTACTGTAGATAAAGTATAATAAATTCTTATTAAAATATTTTAATTAAATTCTCATTGATAAGGGGGACAAGCGTGAAAAAATTGCATTGGCGTGTAAAGATTTCCATACTATTAATATTTTCATCAGTATTATTATATTCTATTCACTATTTTATTTTTAGGGATGCTCATCATTTATTCATATTTCTAGTAGGTGAATTAGCATTTATACCTATAGAGGTTTTATTGGTAACATTAGTTATTGATAGAATTATCAAAGAAAGAGAAATGGAATCCTTGTTAGAAAAACTTAATCTAATAATAGGCGTATTCTTTAATGAAGTAGGAACTACTATTTTAAAAAGCTGTACATCAATTGATCCGCACGTAGATGAAATAGCAACTTTTTTAATAGTTGAGCCCAGTTGGGAAGAAATAGATTTTAAAAAAGCATTAGAAAAATGTAAAAATTATAAATATGAAATTGAATTTGATAAGGTAGATTTAGATAGAATTAAAGAATTTCTTTTAAACAAAAGGGGATTTTTAATGAAATTATTAGAAAATCCAAATTTATTGGAACATGAATCGTTTACTCATTTATTAACTGCAGTTTTTCATTTAGAAGATGAACTTTCTTCTAGAAATTTATCAGAACTGCGTGATGATGAAAAAGAACATATAGAAGTTGATATAAAAAGAGTATATCAAGCAATTGTAAGCCAATGGTTATTGTATATGAAACATCTAAAAAATACTTTTCCATATTTATTTGCTACAGCAATGTTAAATAACCCTTTTGACAAAAGAACGAAAGAACAGATAGAAAAATATATTAGTAGTACGTACTATAATAAATAAATATAAACAGTTTAAAAATCTTTTTTAAAGCAAACGTTTGTTTGTATAGAAACTCTTTTTATTGTCAATAATTTTAAAAAGTTATTTAATGACATTCAAGAAGTATAGTTCTTCTGAATTGTTTAATTAAGCCGCTTTAGTGAATTTTCAATAAAAAGGAGAGATAATATATGAATACTGTATCAATAATTGGAAGAATAACAAAAGATTTGGAACTTAAGAGTTTTAATGAGGGTAAAGGTTTTTATACTAGATTTACATTGGCGATTAATAGAGTAACACATAAAGATTTACAACCGGAAGCTGATTTTATTAACATCGTGGCATGGAATGGTGCAGCAGAGAGCATGTGTAAGCATTTAAAAAAGGGAAGCCAAATTGGTATAACTGGTAGACTCTCTAGTAATAGCTACTCAGATAAAGATGGAATAAAAAGATATACTACAGAAGTTGTAGCAGAGGATTTTAAATTTTTGGATAGTAAGCAACAAATAGTGTAATTTTAAATTACTGAGAAAAGAGAATGCATTTGTAGTAATATATATTTGCACTATCTTATATAATATGGAGGTGCATTTATGAATAATATTGTTGTAGCAGGAGGCTGTTTTTGGGGTGTAGAAGCTTACATGTCAAAAATAAATGGTATCGTACAAACTAAGGTTGGATATGCTAATGGTACAAGGAAGAACCCTTCATACGAAGAGGTTTGTAATGGAAATACTGGGCATGCAGAAGCTTGTTTAATAAGCTATGATGAAACCATTGTATCCCTAGAAAAAATATTAAATAAATTCTGGGGGATAATAGATCCTACTGTTTCAAATAGACAAGGGCCTGATATAGGCAATCAATATAGAAGTGGTATTTATTATACTGATAAAAAGGATTTAGACATTATATTAAGAACAATGGATGAAGTTAAAAGTAGACAGGATAAACCAGTAGTTACGCAGGTGCAACCTCTTTCTTGTTTTTATGATGCTGAAGATTATCATCAAAAGTATCTACAAAAAAATCCTGGAGGATACTGCCACATTAACTTAAATGATGATTAGGATCAAATTATTAAAGCTATAACTTTCTTTTTTTTGACACTTGAAAACACCTTGGAGCTCCCAAGGTGTTTTTTGCTTTATACAATTAGACAAATTAGATAGTAATAGGTATAATTAAATAAATATAATTATATCGTAATGCTATGAGGGGAGGAGTTATTTGCCAACTAAAGAACTTCTTGATAATGATGAAGATATTATAAAAAAATGGGAATTATTTATCTCTGAAGGTATTCTAAATAAAGAAGGACTTCGAGATGTTATTTCTAAGTCTTGGGAAAGAAGTAAATCATATAATATAGACCCATTTAAAAATGATTTTTCAATTGAACTTAGCGAAGATGATCTAAAAAAGAAGTATAAAGAATTCCTACCCCTATTAGAAACAGCTAAACCATTGATGCAAACACTGTACAACTTAATACAAAATTCGAATTTTATGATTCGTCTAACGGATAGAGATGGATATGTATTAGATCATCTTGGGGAGGATAGCTTAATACGGCAACATAAATTTCAAATATTACAAGATGGATATAATATAAAAGAAGAAGTGATAGGCACTAATGCTATAGGAATTTCATTAATATCTGGTGAGCCAATACAAGTACTTGGGGGCGAACATTATTTACATGAGTACCATAAGTGGACTTCGTCTGCGTGTCCTATAAAAGATGAAAAGGGTGGAATTTTAGGGGTATTAAGTATCACAGGTAATTATGAATTTGTACATCCACATACTTTAGGTATGGTAGTAGCAGCAGCGAAGGCAATAGAAAAAGAAATGAAGCTCGAGTATTCTAATAAAAAATTAAAAATAGTCAATGAACAATTTTATCAAATTACAGAATCAATTTCTGAGGGCATTATTAGAATAGACAATCAAGGGAATATATCTAGTATGAATAGATTTGCAAGAAAACTATTGGGATATAGTGAAAAAGATGTTAGAAATATGCACATAGGGGATGTGCTATCCACCAATAGTGGTAAGGGGATTATAAACGCTGTAAATAAAGAAAGAGATTATCAGGAGGAAGAAATAGATTTCACCACAAAAATGGGTAGAAATAAAACCTGCATAGTAAACGTTACCCCCATAAAGCTTTTTAGGTCTACGGATTTAGGTGGTGTGGTAATTACTTTTAAAGAAAATAAAGTTGTTCTAAATATGATTAATAAAATTGTTGGAGCTCATGCGAGATTTACATTTGATGATATATTTGGTAAAAGTGAGAATATAACTCATTCAATCAAACTTGCAACAATTGCTGCTAAGACTGATGATACAATATTACTTCAAGGAGAGAGTGGCACAGGCAAAGAAATGTTTACACAAGCTATCCATAACGCTAGCAGAAGAAAAGATAGGCCATTTGTATTTTTAAATTGCGGTGCTATTCCTCGGGACCTAGTTTCTAGTGAACTTTTTGGGTATGTAGAAGGTGCTTTTACAGGAGCTAAAAGAGGCGGACATCCTGGAAAGTTTGAACTTGCAGACGGAGGGACGATATTCCTTGATGAAATAGGAGATATGCCACTAGATGCTCAAATAAGTTTACTTAGGGTTTTAGAAGAGCGCATGGTAGTAAGAGTTGGAGGACATGATGTTATACCGATAAATGTTAGAGTTATAGCGGCCTCAAACAAAGATTTAAAAAAAGAAGTTGAGCTAGGGAAATTCCGAAGTGATTTGTTTTATAGAATAAATGTTATGCCAATTTATATTTCTTCACTTAGAGAAAGAAAAGAGGATATCAAGATATTTATTGATTACTTTTGTGAGAAATTCAGTGAATCCAATGAAAAACATATAAAAAAACTTGGTGAAAGCTTTTATCGAGGTATGATTAATTATAATTGGCCCGGAAATGTTCGAGAACTACAAAATGTCATGCAACTTGTATTAAATGTGGCAGAAAACAATAGTATACTTACAAGTAAGAACTTACCAAGTTATATAAACGAAAAGGAAAATAATGGAGAGCTGAGTGGTATAAAGCAACAATTCACATTAGAGCAAATTGAAAAAAATGCTATTATGCAAACATTGATTGATGTAAATGATAATATGGCAGCGGCTTCTAGAATATTAGGTATAGGGAGGAGCACACTGTATAGAAAGATGGAAAAATATAAGATTAGTTTATAAGTAAGTTAAATTAACTTTGCATCTCGTATAATAATTAACGCGAACACAGTATATGATACTAGATTATACAATTATAAAAACTGTATCAATATGAGGCATGTGTATCAAAATGATGCATATAATTACTGGAGATAGTGTTATAGTGTACCGCTTTGATACAATGTCTAAATGACTAATTAATTTTGCAATAATATAGTTATCCGAAATAAAAAAAATAAAGTTTATAAGCCGTTGATTTCAAATGGTTTATAAACTTTATTTTTTTTGCAAAAGAAATTTTGGCATGGTTATTGCTAATTAGTAGTATGAGTAAAGTAAGTAAAAATTCATAGGAGGATTTTAAAATGAATTATTGGATTGCATATTTATATCTACTATTTTGGATTGTTATATCAGAAAATGCAAAAGTTGAAACTATTTGTATTGGTATAATAATAAGTTTATTAGTTGCAAGTTTAAATAAGGATTTGATGTGTGGTAAAAGAAAATTAAATTTCAAAAAAAATACTGCGCGTTGGATAACCTATATAATTATATGGATAAAAGAAATAGTTGTTTCTAATTTTAATGTGGCAAAAATAGTTTTGAGCCCTCAAATATTAATTTCGCCAAAGATAGTAACAATTAATACAAAAATTAAATCTGATTTTCATAAAACAATTTTTGCTAATTCAATAACATTGACTCCTGGAACCTTAACTATTTCAATGGTTAGAGATGAAATTATTGTACATTGTTTAAAAGAAGAATTTTCAAGAGAATTAACTAATTCAGTCTTTGAAAAAATAATTTTAAAAATTGAGGAAGATACTTATGAGTAAACTATTAACGTTTTCTATTTTATTTTTATCATTTACAATATTTATTTGCATGTTTAGAGCAATTAAGGGACCAAGCGCAGCAGATAGACTTATTGCTATTAATGTCATAGGCACTAAAATTATTGTACTTATTCTAATAGTTTCATTTTTGCTTAATGAAACTTATTTTGTGGATGTAGCTATAGTTTATGCTTTAATTAGTTTTTTATCTTCTATTATAATATCCAAATTTATTGAAAATTCAGGAGGGAAAAATATATGAGAGATATTATTGTTACAATGTTTCTCTTTGGAGGCTTATTCTTTTTCATGGTTGGAACAATAGGTATTATAAGGTTTCCGGATGTATTTACAAGAGCACACAGCGCATCTAAATGCGATACATTAGGAGCGGTGCTTTGCCTATCTTCATTAATTGTATTAAAAGGGTTAAGTTTGGTTAGCTTAAAAATTATTTTAATTCTTATATTTGTTTGGATTGCGAGTCCAACAACTACACACCTAATTGCTAAGGCTGAATATACAAGGTTAGCGTCCCTTGCAAAAATAAATGGGGTGAAAAAACATGAAGATATTTAGTGTGATAATGTTGGCGTTTTTAATAGGCGCTTCTGTAGCGGTTTCCGCTATGAAAAGTTTACTTGGTACAATAATAGTATTTATGGTTTATAGCCTTATTATGACAATTCTATGGCAACAGTTAAATGCTCCTGATTTAGCAATAACTGAAGCCGCAGTAGGAGCGGGAATTACTACAATTTTATTTATACTTACATTAAAGAGAATTAAAGGAGTAAGAAAATGAAAAAAATATTATCAATTGTGATTACAACAATATTAATTATGATCTTACTATTAGGAGTTAATGAACTTCCAACGTTTGGACGATATGATAATCCTGCTAATAATGAAGTTGCACATTATTATATAGAGAAAACAACTGAGGATACTGGTGCACTGAATATTGTTACAGGTATTATTTTAGATTATCGTGCCTTTGATACTTTTGTTGAAGCAAGCGTATTATTTACTGCTGCAATTATAGTATTGTTACTTCTGAAAAAAGAAAAGAACAATTCGGATACAGAAAATTATGAAACTATTATAAAAAGTACCATTTTAAAAGAGGTAAGCAAAGTGATAATACCTTGTATTCAGATTTTTGGAGCTTATGTGATTTTTTATGGACATATAAGCCCGGGGGGTGGATTTGCAGGTGGAACAATTATAGGTACAAGTTTCATCTTATATAGAATAATTTATGGTAAAAAGTTCACTGATAAAAAATTACCTTACTCAAGGTTAATAACTTGTCTCTGTGGATCGATTATGTTTTATGGACTATTAAAAGGGTATAGTTTTATAACTGGTGGAAATCATTTAGCATTCCCACAGCCACGCCTCGGAACACCAGGTAATATTCTTAGTGGCGGATTTTTATTGCCACTAAACATATTGGTAGGAATTATTGTGACAATTACTATATACTTTTTTTTCACTTTATTTGACGGAGGAGAAATTTGATTATGGAGGGACTAATAAATAATTATTATGAGACTGGTGCAATTATATTGTTTGGGGTTGGGTTTGCAATACTATTATTGCATAATAATTTGATTAAAAAAATAATTGGAATGAACATAATGGATACAGCAATCTTCTTATTTTTTATTGCTAAAGGTTATATAATTGGACGCGATGCTCCAATTATAATAGGAACACATAAAGGCGTTCAAGGGTATATAAACCCTCTTCCTTCAGCTCTAATGCTTACTGGGATAGTTGTAGCAGTTAGTACGACAGCATTTGCCCTTGCGCTAACAGTGAAATTGTATGACGGATACGGTACTATTGAATTAGATGAAATTATAAAGATGAGGAGTGATTGAAATGAAATTCATTGAAAGTTTTCCACTTATGATTATATTAATTTTGTTTATTTCGGCGTTTTCTATGCCTTTAATTAAGAGGGTAAAGCTTGTTAAAGGTATTAGTTTAATATCAATGGCAATAGTCATGATTTTAGCCACCATAAATTTAATATTTGTTATTAATAAGGGTGGATATCTGTATAGAATTGGACATTTTGACGCCCCTTATGGAATTGAATTTCGAATTGGAATAATTGAAGCTATGATGGGATTACTTTTTGCATTTGTTGCACTTATGATAATTTGGTATTCAATCTATAGTATAGATAAGGAAATTAAGCAAACGAAGATAGGTTTATATTATTTACTTATAAACATTCTAATAGGTTCGTTACTAGGTGTAGTATATTCTAATGATTTGTTTAATTGTTTTGTATTTATAGAAGTAGGAACTCTTGCGTCCTGTGGCACTATCATTGTTAAAGACAAAAAAGAAAATATGAGAGCAACTATGAAATATTTAATTATGAGTTGCTTAGGGTCTGGTCTTGTACTTATGGGAATTGCTTATTTGTATTCAATGACTGGTCATTTAAATATGAGTTACATCCATGAAGAATTAATAAACTGCTATTTAAATTACCCAAATGCAGTATTAATTGCTATAGTTTTATTTATTATTGGTCTCGGAGTTAAGAGCGCCATGTTTCCACTTCACAATTGGCTTCCGGACGCTCACTCAAGTGCACCTACATCATCAAGTGCGATTTTATCTTCTTTAGTCTTAAAGGCTTTTGTTTTACTTTTAATTAAGATATTATATAGAGTTTTTGGAATGGAAATACTTAATTATTATTCGGTTTTAAATATTATACTAATATTAGGTGGTTTAGGTATGATATTAGGCTCTGTGTTTGCTATATTCCAAAAGAATATAAAAAGAGTTATAGCCTATTCTACTGTGGCACAAATGGGATATATATTTTTAGGGATAGGTATTGGATCAAATTTAGGAGTTTCTATTGCTATATTTCATATTATTGGTCATGCCGTAACTAAATCAGCTTTGTTTTTATTAGTTGGGGCAATGATAGAACAAACAGGAGAAAAGAGTTTAGAACATTTGAGAGGGGTAGGAAGAGAAATGCCATTAACCCTGGGATTATTCTCTATATGCGCTCTATCTATGATAGGAATCCCAATATTGCCTGGATTTATAAGCAAGTGGCACTTATCATTAGCTTCTATAGAAACGGGAAATACAATTTTAATTGCAGTCATCTTACTTAGCAGTTTATTAAATGCAGTATATTATTTTCCAATCGTTATAAATGGATTTTTTGGAGAAGAAAATTTGAAAGGTAAAGTATATAAATCTAAAAGCAAACCTTTAAAAGAATTGATGCCAGTAATCTTTCTAGTGTGTTCTATGATTTATGTGGGATTATCATCAAGAGGCATTATAGGTTTAATTAGTTTAGGATTTGAGTAGAGGAGGTGTTTATGAATTGAATAATATCACAATAATAATCCCAGTTTTATTCCCGTTTATATTATCAATAATTATGGCAACTATGAAATTTGATGAGAAGAAAAGAAATATATTTGTTGGCATGGGTGTTATATTAAATTTTATTTTTCTAGTTACTATATTTTATATATTTGGAGAAAGTAGAGTTCGTTTATTTAAGTTAAATGAATTTTTAGATATTTATTTTAGAATAGATAAGTTAAGCATGATGTTTTCACTATTAGTTGCAATTTTATGGGTTTTTACAGCATTTTATGCCATGGAATATATGAAACACGAAGGTAAAGAAAAAAGATTTTATACTTTTTTTCTTGCGACACTTGGGGTAACCATGGGAATTGCTTTTGCAGGAAATCTTATAACACTTTATGCTTTTTATGAGTTTCTTACCCTGTCAACCTTTCCCCTAGTAATTCATACGGATTCAAAAGAGGCATTGAAAAGTGGGAAAAAGTATCTGATATATTCATTTGGAGGGGCCACATTGGTTTTGCTTGGAATGATATTAATATTTAGTATTACAAGTGATACAACATTTAATGCCCATGGTATTTTGCCAGCATTAACGAGTGATAATAGAAACCTATATATAGTAAGCTATGTTGCTATGTTTTTAGGATTTGGAGTTAAAGCGGCCCTTGTACCATTTCATTCTTGGCTACCTGCAGCAATGGTGGCACCAACACCAGTTAGTGCACTGCTTCATGCAGTTGCAGTTGTAAAATCAGGGATTTTTGCTATTATAAGAATGAGTTACTTTATATTTGGAACTGAAATAATTAAGGCGCTTAATGTAAATATATTTTTAAGTATTCTAATAGTAATTTCGATTTTACTGGGTTCATTCTTAGCCTTGCATCAAGAAAATTTAAAGAAGAGACTAGCGTACTCAACAATTAGTCAATTAGGGTATGTTCTATTAGGTGTAGTCCTTTTGAATGAAGATGCATTTGTTGGAGGACTCCTTCATTTAATTAATCATGCTGTAATTAAGATTGTTCTTTTCTTCTGTGTTGGGGCGATAATGTATACTACTGGCAAAACAGATATTGGCCAAATTAGAGGTATTGGAAAACAGATGCCAATAACAATGGGATGCTTTGGTATAGCTTCTATATCTTTAATTGGAATCCCGCCATCAAATGGGTTTGTTAGTAAGTGGTATCTGGCCCAAGGTGGACTTACATCTGGGAAAATGATTTTTCCGGCGATATTGCTTATTAGTGCATTATTAACTGCACTATACCTTCTTCCAGTTGTAACTGAAGCTTTTTTCAAAAAAGGTGAGGATACTAAAGTTAAAGAAGCGCCAATGAAAATGTTAATACCTATAGTTATGATAACCATCATAGTTGTTTTACTTGGGTTATTTCCTAATATGCTTATCTCATTTATGCAGAAAATTGCTAGTGAGGTAATTTAAGAAAGGAGGGTATTATATTGAAATCAACTATGTATTTACTATTTATTTTACTGTTCCCGTTTGTTGGATCTTTTATTGGGTTTATTATAGGAAGGAAAAATGAAAAATTTAGGGATATCTTTAATATCCTAATGACTGCAATTGTATTTGTGGTTACAAGTATATTATATAAATATGTTGTAGTACAAACAATAGAAATATCTATACCTTATATTATGGGTACAGGTCTTCATTTGAAATTAGATATGTTTAGATATGTTTTTGTTTGGCTTACAGCTATGATATGGTTTTTAACTACGTTGTATTCAACGCAGTATTTCATTAATCATAAAAATAGAAATA